>NZ_LZML01000136.1:0-40435 GCF_001665695.1 Nocardia sp. 852002-51101_SCH5132738
GGCCAGAACCTGGCCGTGCTCCACCCGCTGCCCTTCGTCCACGATCGGACGCTGGTTGGCGCAGGTGCCCTGGTTGGTGCGCGAGTACTTCCGCAGCCGGTAGCTGCGCCGCGTCCCGTCGTCGTGCGCGACGGTGATGTAGTCGGCCGAAACCTCTTCCACCACACCGGATTTCTCGTTGACGATCAGGTCTCCGGCGTCGACGGCGGCCCGCCGCTCCATACCGGTGCCGACCAGCGGAGCTTCGGTGCGCAGCAACGGAACCGCCTGCTTCTGCATGTTCGCACCCATCAGGGCGCGGTTGGCGTCGTCGTGCTCGAGGAACGGAATCATGGCGGTCGCGACCGACACCATCTGGCGGGGGGAGACATCCATATAGTCGATCAGATTCGAATCGACGAGCTCGACCTCGGAATTCTTGCGCCGCACCGGGATTCGTGCGGCGACGAAGCGGCCTCCGGCGTCGAGCGGTTCATTGGCCTGGGCGACGACGTGCCGGTCCTCCTCGTCGGCGGTCAGATAGTCGACCTCGTCGGTGACGGCGCCGTCGACCACCCGGCGGTACGGAGTCTCGATGAAACCGAACGGATTGACCCGCGCGTACACCGAGAGGTAGCCGATGAGGCCGATACTCGGCCCTTCGGGCGTCTCGATCGGGCACATCCGGCCGTAGTGGCTGTAGTGCACATCGCGAACCTCCAGGCCGGCGCGCTCGCGGCTCAGGCCGCCGGGCCCCAGCGCCGAGAGTCGGCGCTTGTTGGTCAGACTCGCCAGTGGATTGCGTTCGTCCAGGAACTGCGACAGCTGTGAACTGCCGAAGAACTCGCGGACCGCCGCCGTGATCGGACGGATGTTGATCAGGGTCTGCGGAGTGATGGCCTCGACGTCCTGCGTGGTCATCCGTTCCCGGACCACCCGCTCCATCCGCGAGAGCCCGATGCGGATCTGATTCTGGATCAACTCGCCGACCGTGCGGACCCGCCGGTTGCCGAAGTGGTCGATATCGTCGACCTCGACCGGAACTTCCGGCCCACCGGCCGCGGTCATCGTGGAATCGCCTGCGCGCAAACGCAACAGGTATTCGATGATGGTGACGATGTCGTCCTCGGTCAGCACGCGCGGACCACCCGTGCGGCCCCCGTGCACCCCGAGTTTCTTGTTGATCTTGTACCGGCCGACCGCGCCGAGATCGTAGCGGTTGTCCCGGAAGAACAAGTTCTCCAGCAGGTTCTGCGCGGACTCCTTGGTCGGCGGCTCGCCCGGACGCAGCTTGCGGTGGATGTCGAGCAGCGCCTCGTCGGTGTTGGCGGTGTTGTCCTTGGCCAGTGAGGTGGTCATGATCTCGGAGAATCCGAAGCGTTCGGCGATCCGTTCGCTGCTCCAGCCCAGCGCTTTGAGCAGGACGGTGACCGGCTGACGACGCTTGCGGTCGATCCGCACACCCACGGTGTCGCGTTTGTCGACATCGAACTCCAGCCACGCACCGCGCGACGGAATCACCCGCGCCGAGTACAGCGTCTTCTCCGTGCCCTTGTCGATCGACTCGTCGAAATACACACCCGGCGAACGCGCCAACTGCGACACGACCACGCGCTCGGTGCCGTTGACGATGAACGTGCCCTTCTCGGTCATCATCGGAAAGTCACCCATGAAGACCGTCTGCGACTTGATCTCACCGGTGTTGTTGTTGACGAACTCCGCGGTGACGAACAACGGCGCCGCGTAGGTCAGGTCCTTGTCCTTGCACTCCTCGATCGAGGCCTTGACCTCTTCGAAGCGCGGATCGGAGAGTGTGAGCGACATCGTTTCGGAGAAGTCCTCGATGGGGCTGACCTCGGCCAGCACCTCGGCGAGCCCGCCCATCGAGTCATTGCCGCGCGCGGCCGCGCGCCGTTGCCACTCGGGCGCTCCGACCAGCCAGGCGAACGAATCGGTCTGAACCTCGAGCAGCCCCGGAATTTCCAGGGGCTCGGTGAGTTTCGCGAACGAGAGTCGTTTCGGGATTGTCAAGGCGCGTCCTTCCAGCACCGCGCGCGGTCACGACATGGGTGACCGGCACGAGATCTGCTTGTCCTGTAGGGGCTGTATGCACAAATCCGCACCGGATGTCGTCCGAACATGCCTCGGCCGAGCCGATGGTCGGTGACGCGCAGATTGCATCACTGTCCACGGCTGTTTCGTATTTCGAGAGTTGGCGGGCATCCGGGCTGCGGGAGGTCCCAAAGTACACCGCAAAGAGAAGGTTGTCGAGAGCGCGACAAGAATAAGACACCGCATTATCGGTGCCTTCCCACTTCAATAATGGCAGCCGTATATGCGATTCGTCAAGTCGATTGTCGCCAGGACCGGCGTGTCGTGGCGATCACTTCACGCTGCCAGCGGTCAGGCCCGCGACCAGCCGCTTCTCGATGAGGGCGAACAGTACGACAACCGGCACGATGCCGACGGTGGAGATGGCGAACACGAATTGCCAGGCGGTGTCGTATTGGCCGACGAATTTCGTCAGCGCCACCGCGAGCGGTTGATTTTCCGGAGTGGTCAGCACCACCAGGCTCGCCGCGAATTCGTTCCAGCAGGAGACGAAGACGAAAATCGTCGCGGTGACAATTCCGGGCCATACCAGCGGCAGGCTGATTCGCAGCAGAATATGCGGGCGGGACAGTCCGTCGAGTTGCGCGGCTTCCTCGATCTGCACCGGAATCGAGGCGAAGAAGCTGTGCAGGATCCACACCGCGAACGAGAGGTTGAACGCCGCGTTCACCAGAATCATCGCGAACCAGGTGTCGTTGATGCCGACGGCGAAGAACTCCCGGATCAGGCCCGTCACCAGCACCGTCGGCTGCAGCATCTGAGTGACGAGCACCGCGCCGAGAAAGGCGGCCCTTCCCGGAAAGTGCCGTCGCGCAGTGTAATACGCGGCCGGCACGGCCACGGCCAGCACGAGCAGTGTCGCGAGCACCGAGATGGCCAGGGTGCTGACGATATTGAACGGCAGCGGCGTTTCCGGGGTATGCCACATATCGGCGTAGTTCGCGGGCCGCCACCGATCCGGCAGATAGGCCGGCGGAATGCGCAGGATCTCCGACCGGGGTTTCAGCGATCCGAGCACCATCACGAGATACGGGACGAGAAACACCGCCGCGATCACGACACCGGCCGCGGTCAGTCCCCAGCGCCGCTTCGGTTTCCGCACGGCGCGTTCGCGGGTGGTCATGCGCCGGCTTCCGCGGTCGGCCGGACCAGTTTCACGTAGACCGCGATGATCACGGCGATCAGCGCGAAGTTCAGCACACTCATCGCGGCGGCGGTGGCCAGCTGTTGATTCTGCCGAATCAGCTTGTAGGTCAACGTGGTTGTGGTGTCGGCGGAGAATCCGGCGATACTGCCCGTCAGCACCTGCAGGATCGGCAGCGAATTGAAGACGTTGATGATGTTGACGACGGTGGCGACCGCGATCGCCGGACGTAGCTGCGGCAGCGTCAGATATCGGTAACGTTGCCACGCTGACGCGCCGTCCACCCGGCCCGCCTCGCCCACTTCCGCCGGAATCGATTGCAGCCCGGCCAGAATCGTATAGGTGGTGAACGGGATCGACACGAAGACCGCGACCGCGATCGCCACCGCGAAGGCCGATCCCGGCTCTTTGGTGAACCCGAAACCCCGATCGAGCACACCGATATCGACCAGGAGGCGATTGGCGAGGCCGACCTCCGGATCCAGCAGATAGGCGAACACACTCGTGGTCATGACCACCGAGGCCGCCCACGGCACCAGGATCGCCAGCCGGATCAGGGTACGGCCGGGAAAGTCGAGAGCCAGAAATTGCGCCAGCGCCGCCGAAACCACCAGGGTGATCAGCACGACGGCGACCACCCAGACGACGGTGTGGGCGAGGACGCTGCCGAGCTCCTCGATGCCGAACAGCCGGCGGAAGTTGGCCGTCCCGGCGAAGCCGCGATCACGACCGTAGGGGCTGAGATCGCGGGTGCTGGTCCAGAGCATGTATCCGGCGGGAAATGCGACCACCGCTGCGATCAGGATGATCACCGGGCCGATCCACGGCAGGGCGCGGATCGCGGAGCCGGTGCGGCCGCGTGGGCTCCTCATTCCGCCGCCCGCGCGATGCGGCGCAGGACCTCCGCCGGGTCCGCGCCCTGTGCCACCGTGCCCATCTGCTGGCGGATCGCGCCCTGAACCGCGGCCCATTTCGGATCGGCGGAGGGGTAGAAGCGGGCGACCGGCAGGGTGGCGGCGAAGGTTTCGGTCACCGGATCGTGGGCGAGCGCGCGAGTTCCGGAGGTGGTGATCGGGATGAAGTGCTCCGCCCGCACGAATTCCGAGTAGACCGCAGGTGAATAGAAGTAGTTCAGGAACTGCCGGATCGCGGCCTGCTTGTTGCCGTGTTTACGGAACGCCATCAAGTGGTCGGCGACGCCGAGGGTGACAGGCGCGCCGGTTTTCGTCGGTGAGGGTGCGGTGGCGTAACGCAACGCCGGATTCTGCCGGTCGATCATGCCCAATACCGGCGGCAAACCTTCGATCATGCCGATCCGGCCCTGGACGAATGCGTTGATCACGTCCTTGCGATCGGTGGAGCCCGGATTCGGCTGGGTGTCGCCCGCCGCGGCCAGTTCCGACATCGCCCGCACCCCTTCGCGGTTGGCGTCGGTGTCGACGGTGAGGGTCGCGCCGGCGGACCAGCTGCCGCCGGCGCCGAACGTCCAGATCGACGTCTCGCCCTGCGCCTCCTCACTGCCCAGCGGCAGGCCGTAACCGGAGATGCCGCCGCCGAGGGCCTGGATGCGGTGCGCGTCCTCGCGCAACTCGGACCAGGTCCGCGGCGGGGCGGCGATGCCGGCGCGGGCGAACAGGTCCGTGTTGTAGAACAGCGTGCGCGTCGAGGCGAACAGCGGTAGCGCCCATTGGGTTCCGCCGATGGAGGCGTTGCGGGCGAAGCCGGGGTCGATGTCGTGCAGGACCGCCGGGTCGGCGATATCGGTGGCCGGATAGAGCATGTCGTCGGTCGCGTAGGCGGAGTAGGCGTCGATGCCGAGAATGTCGGGTGTGGTCGTCACCGACTGCAGATCGGTGCGGACCACCTCGTTGATCGAATCCCACGATTCGACCTGAAGATGGATCGTGATCTGCGGATTCTGTGCGCGGAAGCCCGCGATGATCGCAGCCCACTCCGCGCGGGTCGCGTCGCTGTAGGCGGGCACCAGCAGTGCCAGTGCGCCGGGATCGGAATCGTCGGTGCTGCGGCCGCGGAAGCCGCAGGCGGCGACGGTCACCGACAGCACGACGAGAACCGCGGCGATCGCGAACGCACCGCGCGGCCGACCGGACACCAAGCGTCAACCTTCCCCTTCGTACAACCGTCACCTGCGGCATTCGCGGGACATCGGCGGATGCCGGAGGGCGGGGACCGGTCCGGCTCGTCCGAATCTAACCGGGGCGGCGGTCGCGCGGGACGATTCGCGGGAAAGTTGACATGATCGAATCGCGGTCCGATTCTGAGACCGTGCCGCCCTCCACCGAGAGCTCGGATCGCACGCATCCGCCCCGGCCCCACCTGGCCGCCGAGGTGGCCACCCAGCCCGACGACTGGGCATGGGCCGCGGCGGTCGCGGCAGAGCACCGAACGCTGCTGCCGAGCCCCGGCGAGCGGGTGGCGGTCGTGGGCTGCGGCACCTCCTACTTCATGGCGTGCGCGATCGCCGAACTCCGGGAATCGGCCGGCCACGGTCTCACCGACGCGTGGCCGGCGAGTGCGGTGCGCGGTGGCCGCGATTACGACCGCTATCTGGTGATCTGCCGTTCCGGTACCACCACCGAGGTGGTCGACGCGATGCGGGCGATGCCTGCCACGGTGGCGCGCACCGTGATCTGCTCCAGTCCGGGGACGCCGGTACTCGAGCTCGCCGACCCGATCCTCATCGACGCGGTCGACGAGCGTTCGGTGGTCCAAACCCGTTTCGCGACAACGGCTCTCGCGATACTGCGGTGGCATCTGGGGGAGGATCTGGCGCCGGCGATCGAACAGGCTCGCGCGGTCCTGGACGAGGCCGCCGAGTCGAGCGTGCCGGCCGCCGTCCGCAACGCGGAGCAGATCACTTTCGTGGGAATGGGTTTCGCCGCGGCGCTGGCCGAGGAGGCGGGGTTGAAATTGCGGGAATCCTGCCGGGCCTGGGCGGAAGGGTATCTCGCGACCGAATATCGGCACGGTCCCATCAGCATCGCGGCACCGGGTCGTGCGGTGTGGGCGCTGGGGCCCGTCGCCGCCGGGCTGCGCGAGGACATCGCCGCTACCGGAGCTCATGTCGAATATCGCGATATCGATCCGATGGCCGATCTCGTGCGCGTGCATCGGCTGTGCCTGCTGCGGTCCGCGGATCTGGGACTGGATCCCGACCATCCGCGCGGGCTGCGGCGATCGGTGATCCTGCGATGACCGAAGCGAGGGAGCTCGATCCGGTCCTCGCCATGGATGTCGGTGGAACCACGATCAAGGCGGAGATCAGCGACTCCACCGGCCGGGTCGAGGCCGCCGCGACAGTGCCCACCCCGCGCGGTGAGCGGACCTTCGACGCCATGGCCGCGCTGGGCGACCGATTGCTGGCCGAGGTCTCCGACGAGACACGGGCCGGCCTGCGTCGCGGGGCGATCGGACTGCCGGGCATCGTGGACGTCGCACGGTCGCTGGCGGTGTTCAGCAGCAATATCGGCTGGCGAGATGTGGTGGTGGGCAGTCGATTACAGGACCGGTGGGGATTTCCGATACTGATCGAACACGATGTGATCCTGGCCGGCTGGGCGGAGTGGCGCCTGGGTGCCGGATGCGGCGCCGACGATGTGCTGGTGGTGAATCTCGGCACCGGAATCAGCGGGGCACTGGTCGTCGGAGGGCGGCTCGTGCGCGGTGGCGCCGGGCAGGCCGGTGAATACGGGCATATCCCGGTGCGGCACGACGGGCGACGCTGCTCCTGCGGAAATATCGGGTGCGTGGAAACCGTGGCCTCCGGCCCGTCCATCACGCGGGCCTACCGCGAGCGCACCGGCCGCGACATCGACGGCGCCGAAGCGGTTTTCGCGGCTCTGCCGGACGATGCGCACGCCCGGGCCGTGGTCGACGACGCGATCGACGCGCTGGCCGACGGACTCCTGGGGGTCGTGCACGCGGTCTGCCCGCAGCGCATCGTGCTCGGTGGCGGGCTGGCGGGCGCCGGGCCGGTGCTGAGCGAGGGACTGCGCGCGCGTCTGGAGCGGCTGGTGCGAGTGGCGCCGGTTCCGCAGGTCGTCACGGGTGCGTTCGGTGCGCGGGCCGGATTGGTGGGCGCGGCCCGGTATGCCCGGCTGGAGGTCCTCGAATGAACGATGGACAGCCGGTGCTTCGCGGCCGCGTGGTCACCTCGGCCGGGGTCGTCGACGATGCGGTGCTCGAGGTGCTGGACGGTCGCATCGAGGCGGTGCGGCCCCTCGCGCAATGGACGTTCGGCAACCGGGGCGCCGAACCGCCGCCGCATCTCGGGACCTTGCTGCCCGGTCTGGTCGACATCCACAACCACGGCGGATACGGCCACCGATTCGACACCACCGATCCGGAACAGGCGCGCGCGGCGGCGCGCTACCACCATCGGCAGGGGGCCACGACGGTGCTGGCGAGCATCGTGACCGCCGCACCCGACACGATGGTGGCCCAGGTCGCGGCCCTGCGCGAGGTGGCCACCAGCGGTGAGATCGCCGGAATTCACGTCGAAGGTCCGTTCCTTTCCGAAATGCACTGTGGTGCACAGGATCCCCGCTATCTCCGCGATCCCGACCCCGGACTGATCCGGCGCCTGCTCGAGGCCGCGGACGGACATCTGCGCGTGATGACGCTCGCGCCCGAACGCCCTGGATTCGCCGCCGCCGCGGCGCAACTCGGCGAACACGGCGTGGTGGTGGCGCTCGGCCATACCGACGCCGGTTACGAACAGTTCCGAGACGCATTGGCGCCCAACGGATCCGGTGCTCTGGTCACGCATCTCGCCAATACGATGGCGCCGCTGCACCATCGCGCGCCCGGCGCGGTCGCCGCCGCACTGGTGGGCGCGGCCGCCGGGGATGTGGTGGTCGAATTGATCGGAGACGGCGTGCATATCGAATCCGGTTTCGGGGCACTGGTTTTCGCGACGGCGCGGCACCGCGTGGCGCTGGTGACCGATGCCATGCAGGCGGCCGGTCTGCCCGACGGTGACTACCGTCTCGGCCCGCAGGCTGTCCATGTGGAAGCGGGGGTGGCGCGCGTGCCGAGCGGCGCCCTGGCCGGCGGAACCGCGACGCAATTGCAGTGCCTGCGCTGGGCGGTGCACGAATGCGGTGTGGATCTGGTCGACGCGGTGCGCGCGGCGGCGACGACGCCGGCGGCCGCGATCGGCGCGACGGCAGTCGGTGATCTGCGGCCGGGGATGTTCGCCGATGTGCTGGTGGTCGATTCGGATCTGGAGTTGCGCGCGGTGCTGCGACGAGGACAGTGGTTGAGGTGATCCTCACCGTGACGCTGAACCCGGCCTACGATATGACCTATCGGGTCGAGAACTTCGAACCCGGACGGGCACATCGGGTTTCGTCGGTCGAGCAGCGTGTCGGCGGTAAGGGCCTCAATGTCACCCGGGTGCTCACTCAGATCGGGAAATATTCGCGCGCAACTGGTTTCGCCGATCATACGTTTTCCGCCGCCGCCGAACGAGAACTGCCGGTGGACTTCGTGCACGCACTGCCGTGGGTGCGGCGCACCGTCGTGATCAGCGACAGTCACGACGGCTCGGCGACCTCGCTGTGGGAACCGGGGGCGCGACTCACCAATCCCGATGCGGTGGATCAACTGCTGGTGCGATTGCGGGGGCTGGCCGGTGAGGCCGGTGGCATCGTCGTCTCCGGATCGCTGCCCGGCGGCGTGCGCGCGTCGCTACCCGCCGACCTGGCCCGCATCGGACTCGGCGCCGGGGTTCCGGTGATCTGCGATGTGGACGGTCTCGCCCTCGAAGCCGCCGCCCGGGTGCCGGGGGTGATCCTCATGCCGGATCTCGACGAACTCGCGGGACTGACCGGGGCACGCCCGGCCACGACCGAGGAGGTAGCCGCGGCGGCCGCCGCGCTGGTGGGCGCCGGCGCGGGAGCGGTGATCGCGACGCGGGGCTCCGACGGCATGGTCGCGGTGACACCGGACGGCGCGTGGTCGGCCGTTCTGCCCGAGCCGTTGTGCGGCAATCCGACCGGGGCCGGTGATGCCGCGGCCGCGGCGGTGATCGCCGCGCTGGCCGGACCCGACCGGCCGGAGTGGCCCGCGATACTCGCCGATGCGGTTGCCACCTCGGCCGCGGCGGTGGTGATGGCCGTGGCCGGCGAGATCGACCTGTCGCTGCGGCAGCGGGTGCTCGCGGAGGTCGTGGTCGAGAAGCTGGCCGATCCGGTCGGCAACCGCTGACCCTTCCGGTGCGGCGCTGCCTCGGGCCCCGGGGCGGCTCGGGCCGAGGGGGATTGCGCCGCGCCGCGTCCGTGCGGTGACCGCGGCGGTGGCGGGCGGTACATTGCGAACGGGCTTGTCGTTGTCTGCGTGCCGTGGGCCGATGCTCGGTGCCTCGGATCGCCGAACCAGAGGATCGTCGAACCGGAGTTTCCGGAAGAGGTGAGCTGATGCCCGACCCCGCACCAGACCCCGCTGCCGCTCCCGAGCCGGTCACCGGCCGCGACCTCGCGCCTGCCACGGACCCGGCGCTCGAGCCCGACCACGCCCGTGAGTCCGATCGCGCCCGTGAGTCCGACGCCGTTCGTAAGTCCGACCTCGCTCGTGAGTCCGATGCCGCTCGTGAGTCCGATCCCGCCCTCGAGTCCGACTCCGTCTCGGAGCCCGGCGCCGCAACCCCTGCCGACGACGTGCCGATCCCCCGGATGCCTTTCACGGTTCGCGCGGCGCAGGTCCTCGCGCTCGGCCTGGCCGTGGTCGGCGTCGGCTGCACCGTCACCGCGGGCTGGGTGTCCGGGTGGCATGTCGCGCTGATCACCGGGCTGTCGTTCGTCGCCAGCTGGATATTGGGCGCGGTCGCCCTGGCCTTCGGCGCCGTCGGCGCGAGCATCCGGATCAGCGCGGTTCTGCTCGCGGTGCTCAACGCACTGTGGACGGTGCCCTCGATCGTCGTTGGCCGCCCGCCCGGCTGGCTCGGGCCGGTGGTCTCCGTGCTGGTCGCCGGGCTGCTGCTGCGACGTTCGGCCCGAGACTGGTTCGAACCCTAGGGTCGGCCCCGGACGATCAGGAGGCGGCGGCGGTGGCGTGTGCCGGGGTCCGCCTCGAACCCGCGGACCGCACCGCGAGCAGTTCGGCGGCGATCGCCACGGCATGTTCCATCGGGGTGCGGGCACCGACGTCGAAGCCCGCCGGCGCGTGCAACCGGGCCAGCGTGTCGGCGCCGAATCCGCCGGCCTGCAATGCCTCGAGCCGATGGTCGTGCGCCGAATGCGAGCCGAGCGCGCCCAGATAGCCCAGCTCGGGTAGGCGCAGCGCGACGGTGAGCAGGGGGATCTCGAACTTCGGGTCCTGGGTCGCGGCGACGATCGCGGTGGTGCGGTCGATGGCCCCGATCCCGGCCTGGGCGTTGAGATAGCGGTGCGGCCAGTCCACCACCACTTCCGCGCCCGGGAACGAGGCGGGCACGGCGAAGGCCTCGCGCGGATCGCAGATGGTCACGCGGTAGCCGAGCAGCCGGCCCTGGGTCGTCAAGGCGGCGGCGAAGGTATTGGCGCCGAAGATGATCAGTCGCGGCGGCGCGGTGTGGGACGAGACGAACACATCCGATTCCGGCAGCGACACCAGCTCGGTGTTGTGCCGGCGGTCGGTGACCAGATGCTGGCCGATCACCTCCGGGTCGCTGTGCCACACGACGGTGAACACCGTGACGGGCTTGTGCCGCGCGATATCCCCGGCCACCGCCGCGAATTCCGGAAAGTCGTTGCGGGAGAACGGTTCTACGAACACGTCGATGGTTCCGCATTCCGCGCTCACATCGAATCCGGAGGTCGCGTCGAAGCGCCGCAGCTCTCGGTGGCCGGTGCGCGCGGCCTCCACCGCAGCCTCGTAGACGGCGGCCTCGTAGCAGCCGTCGGAGACCGATCCGTGCACACCGCCGTCGGGGTCGACGAGCATCGCCGAGCCCACCGGTAAGGGGGAGCTTCCGAAGGTGCGGACCAGGGTTGCCAGGCCGCCCGTGCGGCCGCTGTGCCAGACCCGTAGCAGGTCCTCGACGATGTCACGCATCACATGCTCCCGATCAGCGTGCGCGAGTGGGCGGGCCCGCCGGTCGTCGCGTCCCGTCGCCAGATCGTCACACGTGAGGGCCACGATAACCGCTCCCGTGCGCGGCGTCGTGTCGGCGATGGGAATTCCCCGACGGGCACCGATCGGCGCGGGAATCCGGCTGTGACATAGCACAACCGAATAACCGACCGAGTTGTACCGTCAGGCGAACAGGCCGCGAACGAACGGCAACGAATCGACCAGTGAGGCGTTCACCGTGCCGTCGTGATCGGTGGGATAGATCCGGAAGGTCAGCGGCTGCCGGTTGGCGGTCAGAACCCCCGCGTAGCGCAGTGTCTCCGGGGTGATCACATCGGTGTCGCGCAGGCCCTGGCCCATGAAAATCGGCCTGTCGTAACCGGTTTCGGGCAAGCCGAGGTAGCCGGACAGCAAACCGTGCAGATTCGGAATCTGCGACAACGGGCGGGTGAACAGATCGCCGATCACCACGCCCGCGGCGGCCAGATCGTCACCGAGGGGTGTGAGACATTCGTCCTTCGCGCGGTCGAGCCAGTTCCGGCCGGAGTCGGTCAGGAAGGACTCGATGCCGAGTTCCGGGAACGTGGTGCGCAGGCCGTTCAGGATGTAGAGAACGTATCCGGTGGTGTGCGGGCTCAGCTTCACCGGCGGGATGCCCGGGCCCAGCGGCATCAGGATGTCCTCGATATAGGCCGGTACACCGGTGCCGACGCCACCCCGATAGTCGAGGTCGGGGCCACCGAACTCGGTCGCGTAGCGCGCGGTGAACATCGCGGCGCCGCCACCCTGCGACTGGCCGACCACGACCCATTCGCGCGACAGCTGCGAGTAGTGGCCGACGGCCGCCCGCACGGCGTCGACCACGTTGTGCGCCTCGACGACGCCGTTGAGATACGGGTGATCGCCGGGGGTGCCGAGGCCGGCGTAATCGGCGGCCACGATCGCGTAGCCCTGCTTCAGCCAGGTGCCCAGATACGCCCAGTCCCGATCCACGGCGCCGGGGCCGGCGATGCTGTAGGCGCAACTGTCGCCGAGGCCGACCGTGCCGTGCGCCCACGCGACGACCGGCCAGCCGCCGGCCGGAGCCGGGCCCGGCGGAAAATACACCGCGGCGCTCGCGACCGTCGGCTGATTCCCGACCGTGCTCGTCGTATAGAGGATGCGCTGGGAATCCACGGAGCCGGGCGGCGTCGCGGCCGCGGACAGCGGCTCCACCGATTGCACCGCCGGCGTGTCTGCCGCGGCGCCGGGCGCCTCGATCACGGCGGCCGTCGCGGCCAGTGCCAGGGAGCAGGCGACGCCCGCGACCGCGGTCCACAGTGTGCGCATCGTGTTCCTTTCCGGGTTCCGGTGCCGACCCCTGGGGCACGACGATCAGTGTCGCAGCCGCTCGTTCGAGCCGCCGAGGTATGTCCGAATCGTACGGAGCCGGGAGTGGCGCGGCGCACACCGAGGGCAGCCGCCCGCGCTTGTGAAGGTCCTCACAGTCGGCAATGCGTGCTCCCGAATCGCCGCGGTGGTAAGGCTCACTGAAACAGTACGGGCGTTACGTAAAACCGCATGTCAGGCCTACTCGCCAGTAGAAGTGGGGCGTGCAATTAACAGGCAAATTTTGCAGACTTAGCAAAGACCCCCGCAAAGCTAGCCGAGATTCACACTTGCAACAGGTAGACGGCAATTTTTAGTTGTGCCATCGTGTGGAAGTACACCCGATGGGCATAGCAACCCTGCAAATTGCCGCTCCAGCAGAGTTCGGACATCGCGACCCGTAGTCGGCGCGGATGTTCGGCGAGCGGGGCAACCGAGACCGAACGAAGAAGTGGAGTCATCAGATGTCGAACGTCGGCACCCCGAAGACCGCTGCGGAGATCCAGAAGGACTGGGACACCAACCCGCGCTGGAAGGGCATCACCCGCGAGTACACGGCCGAGCAGGTCGTGCAGCTGCAGGGCAATGTCGTCGAGGAGCACACGCTTGCCCGCCGGGGTGCGGAGCTGCTGTGGGAGGGCGTCAACGCCGAGGGCGAGTACATCCACTCGCTCGGCGCTCTGACCGGTAACCAGGCCGTGCAGGCCGTGCGTGCCGGCCTGAAGGCCATCTACCTGTCCGGTTGGCAGGTCGCCGGTGACGCGAACCTGTCCGGCCACACCTACCCCGACCAGTCGCTGTACCCGGCCAACTCGGTGCCGTCGGTCGTGCGCCGCATCAACAACGCGCTGCTGCGCGCCGACGAGATCGCCAAGGTCGAGGGCGACACCTCGGTCGACAACTGGGTCGTGCCGATCGTCGCCGACGGTGAGGCCGGCTTCGGTGGCGCGCTGAACGTCTACGAGCTGCAGAAGGCCATGATCGCCGCGGGTGCCGCCGGTACCCACTGGGAGGACCAGCTGGCGTCGGAGAAGAAGTGCGGCCACCTCGGTGGCAAGGTGCTGATCCCCACCCAGCAGCACATCCGCACCCTGACCTCGGCTCGCCTGGCCGCCGACGTCGCCGACACCCCGACCGTCGTCATCGCCCGCACCGATGCCGAGGCCGCCACCCTGATCACCTCCGACGTCGACGAGCGCGACCGTCCGTTCATCACCGGTGAGCGCACCGCCGAGGGCTTCTACCACGTCAAGAACGGCATCGAGCCCTGCATCGCGCGTGCCAAGGCCTACGCCCCCTACTCCGACCTGATCTGGATGGAGACCGGTATTCCGGACCTGGAGGTCGCCCGCAAGTTCGCCGAGGGCGTCAAGTCCGAGTTCCCGGACCAGCTGCTGGCCTACAACTGCTCGCCGTCCTTCAACTGGAAGGCGCACCTGGACGACGCCACCATCGCGAAGTTCCAGCGCGAGCTGGCGGCGATGGGCTTCAAGTTCCAGTTCATCACCCTGGCGGGCTTCCACTCGCTCAACTACGCGGCCTTCGACCTGGCCTACGGTTACGCCCGCGAGGGTATGACCGCCTTCGTCGACCTGCAGGAGCGCGAGTTCAAGGCTGCCGCCGAGCGTGGCTTCACCGCCATCAAGCACCAGCGTGAGGTCGGTGCCGGCTACTTCGACACCATCGCCACCACCGTGGACCCGAACACCTCGACGGCGGCCCTGAAGGGCTCCACCGAAGAGGGCCAGTTCCACTGAGCTGAACCCGGTCGCCCCTCCCGGGCGACGGTGACCTGAACCGGCGGCAGCTGTCGCCGGTTCACCTCACCACCAGATATGGGCACTCCTGCAACGAGCGCCCGCAGCCCTTCCCGTCGAACAGCCCCGGCGGGGAGGGCTTTTCCCTTAGAACCCCGACAGTCGACAACGTGCCCGGCAAAATTCGATACGAGACAACTGATTTCGTAAGAACATGGGTAACTCATCGGGTACATCCAGAACCGGTTTGGCACCCGACGCAACAACGGATGCACGACTACCGCGGCACTCAGCCGCCCGCAAAAATTCCGGAGAGGCGGAACAGTGAGCAGCGAGAAGATTCAACGCGTCGGAGTCATCGGCGCTGGACAGATGGGCGCCGGAATCGCCGAGGTCTGCGCCCGGGCGCATGTCGATGTGCTCGTGTTCGAACAGACCCGGGAACTGGCCGCCGCCGGCCGCGCCCGCATCCTGCGATCGCTGGATCGCGGTGTGAGCAGCGGCAAGATCACCGAGCGCGAGCGCGAACAGGCCGCCTGGCGGCTGCGGTTCACCTCCGACCTCGGTGACTTCGCCGACCGGCAGTTGGTCGTCGAGGCCGTCGTGGAGAGCGAAGACGTCAAGACCGCGATCTTCAGCGAACTCGACAAGGTCGTCACCGACCCCGACGCCGTGCTGGCCTCCAACACCTCCTCGATTCCGATCATGAAGATCGCCGTCGCCACCAACAACCCCGAGCGGGTCGTGGGCATGCACTTCTTCAACCCGGTGCCGGTGCTGCCGCTCGTCGAGCTCGTGACCACCCTCAAGACCAGCGAAGCCGTTTCCGCGCGCGCCGAAGCCTTCGCCGGTGAGGTCCTCGGCAAGCAGGTCGTGCGCTCCGCCGACCGCTCCGGCTTCGTCGTCAACGCGCTGCTCGTGCCGTACCTGCTCTCGGCCATCCGCATGGTCGAATCCGGCTTCGCCACCAAGGAAGACGTCGACAAGGCGATGGTGCTCGGCTGTGCCCACCCCATGGGCCCGCTCGCCCTGACCGACCTGGTGGGCCTCGACACCGTGAAGTCGATCGCCGACTCCATGTACGCCGAATTCAAGGAGCCGCTCTACTCGGCGCCGCCGCTGCTGATGCGCATGGTGGAGGCCGGGCTGCTCGGTAAGAAGACGGGGGCCGGCTTCTACCAGTACAACCGCTGACGATCGGGCTTCTCGGAGCCGGTCGGCTCGTCGTTCGGGTGCCGCTGCGTAGGCGACGAAAGAGCAAGCGGCGGTGCCCGAACGACGAGCCCTGGGTGCCGCGAACCCGCCGGAGCGAAGCGTAGGCCAACCAACACAGGCATAGGCTGCGGAGAAGGTCCTCGACCGCAGCTCGAAAGGGAGTCCCGCTCATGGTCAACGTCACCGACGGTTTCGGATCGAGCATCCTGGGTTATCCGCGGATCGGTCCGCACCGGGAGCTCAAGCGTGCACTGGAGTCGTACTGGCACGGCACCCTCTCGCGCGAGGAGTTGCTCGCGGTGGGGCGCGACATCCAGGACACCCAGTTCTCCGAGCTGGCCGCGACCGGACTGACGCAGGTACCCGGTAACACCTTCTCCTTCTACGACCACATCCTCGACAACGCGCTGCTGTTCGGCGCGGTGCCGAAGCGGTTCGAGCCGTATCGCGAGGACTTGCACCCGCTCGACTTCTACTTCCTGATGGCGCGCGGCCGGCCGGATCTGCCGCCGTTGGAGCTGGTTCGCCTGTTCGGCACCAACTACCACTACCGTCAGCCCGAACTCGACGCCGATACCGAATTCTCGCTGCACCCCGAGGCTTTGCTGGAGGAGTGGGACCGTGCGATGGACCGCGGCATCGAACTGCGGCCGGTGGTGCTGGGCCCGCTGTCGCTGCTGTTGCTGTCCAAGGCCGGGCAGGTGCCGGGCGAGACCGAATTCGACAAGCTGACCCTGCTGGACAAGCTGCTGCCGGTCTACGAGCAGCTGCTCGAGATCCTGGCCAAGCGCGGTTCCACCTGTGTGCAGTTCGACGAGCCGTGCTTCACCAGTGAACGCACGCCGGAGGAATTGGCCGCGTTCGAGCGTGCCTACCAGCGACTGTCGACGGCCGCGCTGCGTCCGCGCATCCTCGTCACCGGCCAGTACGGCGATTTCGGTGAGGCCGTGCGGATTCTGGCGGGTACCGCGGTGGAGGCGATCGGGCTCGACCTGGCCGGCCACCGCACCCGGCCCGAGGAACTCGCCGAGATTCCCGGAATCCGGCGCAAGCGGCTCTACGCCGGCGTGATCAGTGGCACCAACGTCTGGCGTGCCGACCGGCTGGTCACCCTCGAATACCTCAACGCGCTGTCGAAGGTGTGCCCGGACCTCGTCGTGTCCACCGGGACCACGCTGCTGCACGTGCCCTACGACCTGTTGGTCGAATACGACATCGAGGGCAATGTCGCCGACCGCCTCGCATTCGCGAAACAGAAAGTGCTCGAGGTTGTTTCGCTGGCGAAGGCATTGACCGAAGTGCATCGGGGCGGGGAAGGCGGCGAGACCGCGGCGAAGTGGGCGAAGCGCCCGACGTCGGTGCATTTCAAGCAGAAACACGCTGTGCGGCAACGGGTTTACGCCGTCACGCCGCAGATGCGCGAGCGTGAACCGTACGAGGTGCGCGCGAAGGCGCAACGGGAGCGGCTGAATCTGCCGCTGGTTCCGGCGACCACGCTCGGCTCCTTCCCGCAGACCGACGCGGTGCGCCAGGCCCGCTACGACCTCGGCGAAGGCCGGCTGTCCTACGAGGAGTACCGCAAGCGGATCGAGGCCGAGATCGAGTCGACCATCCGCCTGCAGGAAGACATCGGCCTCGACGTGTTCGTGCACGGTGAGCACGAACGCAACGACATGATCCAGTACTTCGCCGAACTGCTCGACGGTTTCGCGACCACCCACTTCGGCTGGGTGCAGGTCTACGGATCGCGGTGTGTGCGGCCGCCGATCATCTACGGCGACGTGTCGCGGCCGAAGCCGATGTCGGTGGAGTGGATCACCTACGCGCAGTCGCTCACCGACAAGCCGGTGAAGGGCATCGTGACCGGTCCGGTGACGATGGTGGCGCGCTCGTTCGTGCGCCAGGACCAGCCGCTGTACGAGACCGCCGATCAGGTGGCGCTCGCGATCCGCGACGAACTGGCCGATCTCGAGAAGGCCGGCGTGGCGATCATCCAGGTCGACGAACCGGCGGTCCGCGAGTTGCTGCCGCTGCGGCCGGACGGGCGCACCGAATATCTGCGCTGGGCGGTCAACGCGTTCCGGCTGGCGACCTCCGGGGTTCGGCCCGACACCCAGATCCACACCCATATCGCCTATTCGGCCCGCTCCGAAATTGTGCGTGCCATCGAGGAACTCGACGCCGACGTCACCGCCATCGTCGCGACCCGCTCGCTGGAATGGGTGCTCAAGGCGCTGACCGAGGATGTCGAGGAAGGGCACGGCCTGAGCCACGGCGTGGGCCCGGGTGTGTACGAGAGCCGTTCGGCGCGGATTCCGGATATCGACGAGATCGACGAATTGCTCACCGCCGCAGCCGAAGCCGTGACCCCGCAGCGGCTGTGGGCGAATCCGGACGGCGGTTTGAAGACCCGCCACTACTGGCAGTTGGATCCTTCGCTGCGCAATATGGTCGCCGCCGCCCGCCGGGTGCGGCGTCGCGCCGAAGCGGCCGAATAGCTCCTGCCGCTGCGCAATCCGCATCGCCCGGGTGGTTCGCCACCCGGGCGAAACTCACAGCTGTTGCCGAAGATTCGCTCGCCCCGAGTGCGTTAGCCTACGACTACTGTTTCGAGATCAGGAGAACCGCTCATGGGTATGTTCGACCAGCTCAAGGATGCCGCCGGCAAGGCGGCCGACTTGGCGGCCAAGAATGCCGACAAACTCGACCCGGTGATCGACAAGGTCGGCGATCTGGTCGACAAGCAGACCGGCGGCAAGTTCGAAAAGCAGGTCGACGCCGCGCAGCAGGCCGCGAAGAAGGCGCTGCACGAGCAGACCGAGAAGTAGACCACGCACAGGTGGTACAGGGGCGAAGGCCACGCCCGGCTTCGCGCCGGACGTGGCCTTCGTGCTGTGCGAATCAGTGCCGGCCGAACAGCAGCGCCATCAGTGTCGCCATGGTGTCGTCGGCCTTCTGTGTGCGGTCGAAGGTCGTCAGGGCGAGCAGCGAGGGGAAGCGCTGCCGCGCGACGGCGTGGGCGTACGTGAATTCACGCAGTCCGTCGGGGCCGTGGATGCGGCCGAAGCCGGAGTCGCCCACACCGCCGAAGGGCAGCGACGGAATCTGCGGGAACGTGAAAACCGCGTTGACGCTGACCATTCCGGTACGCAGCCGATCGGCCAGTTCCCGCCCGCGCGCCTTCGAGAACACCGCCGCGGACAGGCCGTAGCGGCTGTCGTTGGCGCGGGCGATCGCGGTGTCCATATCGGGCACCTTCGCGACGGTGAGGGTGGGCCCGAAGGTTTCCTCGGTCACGGCCGGGGCGTACTCGGGCACGTCGACCAGCACGGTGGGCTGCACCACCTGTCCGACGATGGTGTCGGCGCCGCCGGTCAGTGCCCGGCCGCCGCGCGCGACGGCGTCCTCGATGTGGCGGCGGATCACGTCGAGTTGCTTCGGCATCGTGATGGGGCCGATCTTGGCGCCCGGATCATTGCCCGCGCGTTGCTGTTTCGCCTTCGTCACCAAGGTGTCGAGGAAGGTGTCGTAGACGCGCTCGTGGACGTAGACCCGTTCGGTGCCGATACAGGACTGGCCGGCATTGGCCATTCCGGCCCACAGCGCGGCGTCGGCCGCGGCGTTCAGATCGGCGTCGGCGTCGACGAGCAGCACATCCTTGCCGCCGCATTCGGCGACCAGCGGCGTGAGGCTCTCGGCGCAGGCGGCCATCACCTTCTTGGCCGTCGCCGTGGAGCCGGTGAAGGCGATCTTGTCCACGCCCGATCGGCACAGCGCCGCACCGGTCGCCCCTTCGCCCGTGATCAGTTGCAGCACCGGCTGTTCCGGCACGACCTCGGCGAACATGTCGACCAGCCAGCGGCCGACGCCGGGGGAGTATTCGCTGGGTTTGAACACCACGGCATTTCCCGCCGCCAGCGCGTACACGATCGAACCCAGCGGTGTGAACACCGGATAGTTCCAGGGGCCGATCACGCCGATCACGCCGAGCGGCTTGTACTCCACCGACGCCGCCTGATTGATCGTGAGCAGCCCCACCCGAGCGCTCTTGCGGCCCAGCACCTTCGGAGCGTTGCGGCCCGCCCACTTCAGATGGTCCAGGCTCAGCGCCACCTCGAGCGCGGCATCGGAATACGGCTTGCCGGTCTCGTCGTGCATCACCGCGGCCAGCTGCCGCATCCGGCGGGCCAGCAGTCCCGCGAATCCGGCCAGGCGCCGGGCCCGCTCGCCGTAGTCGAGGCTCGACCACCACTCGTATGCCGTGCGGGCGCGGGCCACCGCCGCCTCGATATCGGCCTCGGTGTGGATGGGGTAGGTGCCCACCACCTCGCCGGTGCCGGGATCGTGCACATCGAAGGTGGCGTGCGTATCGATCTCACCGATCTCGTTCACGGTCGTCATCGGGTGGCCTCCTTGGTAGCGGTGCCGGTGCTGGACGACGGGGTGCGGCCGCGGATCAGGTCGGCCGCCTTCTCGCCGATCATGACGGTCGGCGCATTGGTGTTGCCGCGGACGATGCGGGGCATCACCGAGGCGTCGACCACGCGCAGTCCGCTGACGCCGTGGACGCGCAGTTCGGGGTCGACCACCGCTGTCTCGCCGCTGCCCATGGCGCACGTGCCGACCGGGTGGAACAGCGTCTGGGTCCAGCGTGCGATGTGGGCCCGCCAGCCGTCCTCGTCGATCCGGTCGGCGCGTTCGGGCAGGTAGGAACTGTCGAGATGGGCGGCCAGCGGCTGCTGCCGCGCGATCTCGAGCAATTGCCGGCAGCCCGCGAGCAGGGCATCCGCATCGCGCGGGTCGGAGAAGTAGGCCGGATCGATCTCCGGCTTCCACAGCGGATCGGCCGACCGCAACCGCAGCCGCCCGCGGCTGTGCACGTCGACCAGCGTCGGCCCGGCAGTGAACATCGGCGCGATGTTCTCGTGAAAACCGTTGTCGTAGAACGCCGTCGGCGCGACGTGGTATTGGATGTCGGGACCTTCGAGTCCCTCCCGGGTGCGCACGAATCCGCCGCCCTCGCCGACATTGGAGGTCAGCGGCCCGCGGCCGAGCGCCTGCCACTGCGCGAGCCGCAACGGGGTCTCGAAATCGGCGAGATCGGAGACGCCGCGGGTGCGCCACAGGATGGGGGCCACCGGGTGGTCGTGCAGATTCTCGCCGACGCCGGGCAGGTCCACCATCACCTCGATGCCCAGTTCGCGCAGGTGCGCCGCGGGCCCGATACCGGAGAGCATGAGCAGCTGCGGCGAATTGACCGCACCGCCGGAGAGCAGCACCTCGGCCTCGGCATGCACGGTGTGCTCGCTGCCGTGGCGGCGAAAGGTCACGCCGACCGCGCGGGTCCCGTCGAGCACCAGCGCGGTGGCGTGCGCCTCGGTCCGCACGGTCAGGTTCGGCCGGTCCAGCGCCGGGCGCAGATAGCCGTCGGCGGTGGACCAGCGGCGGCCGTTGCGATGGGTGACCTGGTAGCGGCCCACGCCCTCCTGCGTCGCGCCGTTGAAATCGTCGGTGCGGGCAATGCCCGCGGCCGCGGCCGCGGCGATCCAGGCATCGGTCAGTTCGTGGGTGTAGCGGCGGTTCTCGACGTGCAACGGGCCGTCGGTGCCGTGATACGGCGAACGCAGGCCGGTGTTGGTCTCCGACCGCAGGAAATAGGGCAGGACGTCCTCGTAGCTCCAGCCGACCGCGCCGAAGTCGCGCCGCCAGCCGTCGTAGTCGGCGCGGTTGCCGCGGATGAAGATCATCGCGTTCATCGACGAGCATCCACCCAGCGCCTTCATCCGCGGCCAGTACGCGCGCCGGCCGCCGAGATGTTTCTGCGGTGTGGTCTCGTAGCGCCAATCCCATTGGGTGCGAATCAATTTCCCCCACGCCGCCGGTATCTTGATCTCGTCGGCCCGGTCGTCGGGACCGGCCTCCAGCAGCAGGACCGAGACCTGGGGGTCCTCGGTGAGGCGATGGGCGAGGACGCAGCCCGCGCTCCCCGCTCCGATGATGATGTAGTCGAACGATTCACGGTCGGGCACGCGAGGACCTCCAGCACGGTTGCCGAACACCGACACGGATCCGGAGGGGCCGACCTGCGGTTATAGCGGCAGAGACCGTCCCGGACCCGGTTCCAGGGTCGACCTTACGCTGTGTGCGGCGGTCGGGAGCGGAGTTCGGAGGTAGCGAATCGCGGCCGGGGCCGGCGGGTCCGGGCGGGGCGCACAGGCAGTGCAGTGCTTCCGCCGAATATGAAGGTACACAGGCGATTACAGATTACTCGGCGCCCGACGACCGCGTGTCGGTCGCTCGCCACCTGCTCCGCTGTGATGCGGCCGGCTCCTGAGCGGGGTGCTCGGTATTCGTGAGCCTGGGCGTGTCCGGATCACGGCACGTAGGATTCGGCCGGACCCGCGAACCGGGGATGGCGTCGATGCCCGCCGCGAAGACGGTTGCGCGGTATGGCGGCGAACGGCAGGAGGACCGTGATGGGTGGTTCGTTCCCACGGGGTGCGCGCCGTGGCCGGCGACGGATCTCTCGGCGCGGCCGGGGCGGTGCGCACGGGCCCGTCGGACATGTCGCGAGTGCGGGCGTTCTCGCGACAGTGTGGATCAGCGCTGCGGCCGTTCTTCCGTCCGCGCTCGCTCCGGTTCACGCCGAGGCGCCCGGCTGCCCGGCCTCGTCGGTGGAACAGCTGCTGCCCGCCCAGGCCCCGCTGCTCGATTTCGCGGAGAACCTCGGCTACGACGCTCGAGGGAACCTCTGGGTCTCGCGCGTCTTCCGAAATGTGGTGCAGCGCTACGACTCCGGCGGGCACGTGACCGCCGAGGTACCCGTGGACGGGCCCGGTGCGGTCCGGCTCGGTCCCGACGGTGCGCTGTACGTGGTTTTCGGTGACTCGTCGGCCGGACTGCTGCCCGGGGCGCATTCCTCCGGCGTCGTGCGGTTCGATCCCGGCGCCGACCATCCGGCGCCGCAGGTCTACGTCTCCGGTCTCGGCATGGCCAACGGTGCGGCCTTCGACGGCGCGGGCAATCTGTACGTCGCCGATACGGCACACGGAGTGGTGAAGGTGCGGCCCGGCGGTTCCGTCGACGCCGACTGGACCGCGCGCGCCGCGGTAGCCGGGGTGAACGGCATTGTGCTGCAGGGTGATTCGCTCTACGTGACGCTCTATCAGAGCCTCGACGGTCGCATCGTCCGCATCCCCGTCGATGCTCCGCAGTCGCAGACGACCGTCGCTTCGGTCACTGTCGGGGCGCTCCCGCTGACCGCCCTGCCCGACGATCTCACCATGGGTCCGGACGGCATGCTGTACGTCGCGACCACGACCGGTCGTCTGGTCCGCGTCGACCCGGCCACCGGCGGGGTCTGCGCGGTCGCCGACCTCGGCGTGCCGGCCACCTCGGTCGCGAAGGTCCCCACCGACGATCGCGCGCTGCTGGTCACTACGGGAACGGGCACTGTGCTTCGGGTGGTTCTCGGCGCGTGACGTTCGCCGGGACCTGGGCGCGGATGACCGGATGCGGGCCGCGCCCGGGCCGGCGGCTACAGCATCGGGGCGAGGGTGCGCAGACCGGCGACGAGCTGCTCGGCCGAGGGGGCGGACTTCGGGTCCAGCAGCCACTGGACGAGCAGGCCGTCGAGTAGCGTCCAGAGCAGCACGCCGATCGGGCCGCCGTCGTCGTCCTCGATATCCCTGTCGGGCAACAACATTCGGGTCAGTGCTACTTTGCCCTCGCGCTGTTTGGTCGTGATGTCGGCCTTCACCTCACCGGAATGCAATGCCTGCGCGAGACTCTCGATATTGGCCGCCCACAGCGCACGCTGCTCGGTGAACGTGGCGGTCAGACGCCCCAGGAAGGTGAGCAGCCGCTGCGCCGGTTGCGGTTCGCTGCTCTCGGCGAGCGCGTCGAGGATCTGCTGTACGGCCTCGGCGGACGATTCGATCATGGCCTGCGTGAGCAGGTTGTCGCGGGTGCCGAAGTGGTAGTTGATCGCGGCCAGATTGCTGCCCGAGGCGGCGACGATATCGCGCACCGTAGTCCGGGCGTAGCCGCGTTCGGCCAGGCAGTGTTTGGCCGCTGAGAGCAGATCCTCACGTGTTCCCACGTCGGCAGGGTAGCAAGCGCCCGCTGACGAATGTTTCAAACAAATGTTTGTGACAAGTGTTTGAAACGGCTGTATGGTTCTCCGTGTGATCTCCGAATCGTCCGAGAGGTGCCAGATGGTCACGCAACGTCCGATATCGCCCTTCGAGTCGGGTTACTTCCAGGAACACGCCACCTTCGGTTCCGTGCCGGTCGGCGGGATGGCGCTGTTCATCGGGTCGACCGTGGAAGGGGAATTCGACACCGAACTGCTGCGCACGGTGCTGGCCGAACTGGCCGCCGAGCATCCGCTGCTCAGCTGTCGCCGATTCGACGACGCCGGGGTGCCGGTACTTCGCCATGTCGAGGGCTATCGCCCCGCGGCCATCGAAAGTCCCGGTGGCGACATCGAATACGTCGACTTCGTCAACCAGCCGCAACCGTGGGACGAGGGCTTGTTCTTCGCGCGGGTGTTCCGCGAGGACGACCGGACCCGCATCGTGCTCGTCGTCCATCACGGAATCACCGACGGCCGTTCGTCTTTCGCACTGCTGGACGAGATGTGGCGGCGCTACACCGCGCATCGCCGCGGGGCGCCGCTGCCGGTGCGCGCGAATCACGAACTGCCGCAAGCGGTCGACGAGCGCCTCGCCGCGGTCGTCTCCGGGGCGGAGGTCGACGAACTGCTCGCGGCGATGCGCACGATCATCGGTGAGCCGCCCGCGCGATTGCCGCGCGACGGCACGGCGGGGTCGGGGCGCGGTCTGTTCGTCGCCGAGCGGATCGAGCTGGAACCGGAGGAGACCGCGGCCTTCGCCGCCGCGGCGCGCTCGGCCGGGATCGGGGTGAACGCCTTGCTGAGCGGGTGTGCGCTGGCCGCGGTCCGGGCCGAACTGGGCGGCGTGGGCGCACTGCCGATGGTCTGCGGCTATGCCGCCGATATGCGGGCCGCGGTGGATCCGTGGCTGCCCGACGAGACGGTCCTCAACTGCGCCTCCGGCTGGGGCACGCTACTGGCGGTGGCCGAATCCGCCGATCCGTTCGAACTGGGCAGGGTGGTGCACGCCGACGTCCGCGCGGCCCTGGAGCGCCGCGACCCCGCGCGTCTGGCGTTGGCGGGCCGGTACATTCGCGACGAGGCCACCGCGCGGATACTCGCGGAACAGCCCAGTATCGCACTGTCGAACATCGGGCGGGTGCC
This sequence comes from Nocardia sp. 852002-51101_SCH5132738, assembly GCF_001665695.1. Lineage (NCBI taxonomy): Bacteria > Bacillati > Actinomycetota > Actinomycetes > Mycobacteriales > Nocardiaceae > Nocardia > Nocardia sp. 852002-51101_SCH5132738. The sequence goes on from NZ_LZML01000136.1 coordinate 24,929, forward strand.
GGACCATATCCTCCCCGAGGGGGTGCGGCTGGTGCGGGACAACCTGCTCGCCATGGGGCCCGGCATGCCGCCCAAGCTGACCGCGTTCACCCTGGGGGAGCGGCTGACGGTGCAGGTGGAATACGACACCAACGATCACAGCCGCGCCCAGATGGGCCGGGTGCGCCGCAATCTCGCGGAGTTGTTGCACCGCACCGCCGGCCGCGCGGGAACGCCATCCGCCGACGGCTCGGTTCCGCGATCCGCGGACGGCTCGGTTTCGCCCTCCGGCGGCGACGCCGAGCGCGCGGACGCCGGCGTCGCCTCGAAATTCACATGGTGGCGGCGTCGATGACGAACCGGTACCGGACGTCGCTGGCGACCACGCGCTCGTAGGCCTCGTCGATGCGGTCGGCGGAGATGACCTCGATTTCCGCGCCGATGCCGTGTTCGGCGCAGAAGTTCAGCATCTCCTGGGTTTGCGGGATGCCGCCGATATTCGACCCGGCCAGCGACCGGCGGTTGCCGGTGAGGGTGAAGGGGCGCACCGCGAGCGGCTGCTCGGGCAGGCCGAGGATCACCATGGTGCCGTCGAGGTTCAGCAGACGCATATAGGTGTCGATCGGCAGATCGGCCGAGACGGTGTTGATGATCAGGTCGAACCGGTTGCGCAGATCGCGGAAGATCTGGCGGTCGGTGGTGGCGTAGTAGTGGTGCGCGCCGAACCGCCGGCCGTCGTCCTCTTTGCTCAGCGAATGGCTCAGCACCGTCACCTCGGCGCCCATCGCGGCGGCGATCTTCACCCCGACATGGCCCAGCCCACCCATGCCGATGATCGCCACCTGCTTGCCCGGGCCCGCGTTCCAGTGCCGCAGCGGTGAATACAGGGTGATGCCCGCGCACAGCAGCGGCGCGGCCTCGTCGAGTCCGATGCCCTCCGGAATGCTCACCACGAAGCCGTCGGTCACCACCACCTGGCTGGAATAGCCGCCGAGGGTGTAGCCGCCGGCCTGGATCTCCTCCGGGACGGCGCCGTTGTAGGTCATGGTGGCGCCGCGCACGCAGTACTGCTGCTCACCGGCCAGGCACGGCTCGCACTGTCCGCACGAATCGACCATGCAGCCCACGCCCACCCGGTCGCCGACCGAGAACTCGGTCACCTCCGGGCCGACCGCGGCGACCAGACCGGCGATCTCGTGGCCCGGGACGCAGGGGTACTTGGTGCCGTGCCACTCGTTGCGGGCGGTGTGGATGTCGGAGTGGCAGATGCCGGCGTACTTGATGTCGATCAGCACGTCGTGCGGGCCGAGTGCGCGACGTTCGATGGTGGTCTTGGTGAACCGGCCGTCGGGCGCGGAAACGGAATACGCGGCAGCTGTCGTCATGCGTTCATGCCTACCCCCGCATGGATGCCTACGCAAACCACCCGCCTGGAGCGACGCGACCGGAGCGGGGGCCATACCCACCACCGGCGACCCGCCGGTCGGATGTGCTCGGCGGGCTCGCGCCGATATCGGATGCTGATCCGGTGGCGATCGTGCTGGCGTTGATATCGATGTGTTCGACGCTGGCAGGCGGGTTGGCGGCCGCGCGCATCGGGGAGCGCAAGCGGCTGATCCTCGGCCTGGCCGCCGGGATCATGCTCGGCGTGGTCGCCTTCGACCTGATCCCCGATGCCCTGGCCGAATCCGACCGGGTCGTCTCGGGTGTGCCCGGCGTGCTCGTGGCGGCCGTGATCGGCTTCTTCACCATTCACATCATCGAACGCGAGATGGCGATCCACATCGGGCACGAGCAGGATTTCGGCCGCCACACCCACGACTTCCCGTCGGTCGGACTGGTCGCCACCGGGGGATTGATCTTCCACAGCATGCTCGACGGTCTGAGCATCGGCGTCGGATTTCAGGCCGGCACGGCGCTGGGCATCTCGGTCGCGATCGCGGTGATCTCGCACGACTTCGCCGACGGATTCAACGCCTTCACCATTCCCACGCTGTACGGCAATGCCCGGCGGCGGGCGCTGACCCTGCTGTTCCTGGATGCGCTGGCGCCGGTGGCGGGCGCGATCATCGGCACGGTGATCCGGGTGCCTCCCGACGTCGCGGGCCTGTATCTGGGATATTTCGCCGGATTCCTGCTGTATCTGGCAACGAGTGACATTCTGCCGGAAGCACATTCGGGCCGCCCGTCGCGCACCGTGCTGTTCTGCACGATCGCCGGCGCCGCGTTGATGTTCGCGGTGGCGGCATTGCAGGACTGATACCGGGCACCGCGCCGATTTGGTACACATAAAAGCACAAACTCCGCCAGCCCACCCCGGGCATGCAGAATCGGGAGCGGCGATGGACGAGCAGCATTCGGGCCGGCAATCGCGTCCGGCTCGCGGCGGGTGGCTGTCGACGGTCGTCTTCGTGCTCGTCATGGCCCTGGTCGGCGCGGCATTCCTGGGCTACCGCGGGGATCTGCCACGGTGGGCGGTGCCCGCGGGCCACTCCACCTCGGCGCTGTTCGGGCCACCCGTGCCGCCGATGGATCCCGCGGCGGTGGCCTCGGCCGTCGAACCCGAACTGGTGAACATCAACGTGTCGATCCGGCCCAGCGGGATGGGCGCGGCCGGATCGGGCATCGTGCTCAGTCCCGACGGTGAGATCCTGACCAGCCACCACGTGGTGAAGGGCGCGGAGACCATCACCGTCGGCGATCTCGGCAACGGCGGGCACTATCCGGCGACGGTGCTCGGCTACGACTCCGACGCCGATATCGCGCTGCTGTCGCTGAGCGGGGCGGCGTCGCTGTCGGTGGCCCGCATCGGCAGCTCCGCCGGGGTCCGGGTGGGCGATCAGGCGCTGGCGATCGGCAATGCGGGCGGAACCGGTTCCCCGACCGCGACACCGGGCACGGTCACCGCGCTGGATGCCTCGATCGTGGCGCGCGATACCGCCGATCTGTCGCGCAAGGCGTTGATCGGCATGATCGAGGTGGCCGCGCCGGTGGTCTCCGGACAGTCCGGCGGCGCCTTGGTCGACCGGACCGGCGCGGTGATCGGCGTGGTGACCGCCGCCTCGGGAGAACTGTCCCGGCAGCAGGGGCAGGCCAGCGGATACGCGGTGCCGATCGATCGGGCGTTGAGTGTGGTGCGCCAGATCCGCACCGGCATTCCGACCGATACGGTCCACGTCGGCCCCACCGCGACACTCGGTGTCCTGACCTCCGATGCCAAACCCACCGGCGCCCGGGTGGACGTGGCGATCTACGGGCTGCCGGCCTTCACGGCCGGGCTCGATTCCGGCGAGGTGATCGTCGCGGTCGACGACACACCGGTCACCTCGGCGCAGACGCTCAAGGCAGCGCTCAACGTGCGCCGGCCGGACGAGGTGATCCGGCTGGATCTGGTCGAGCCGGACGGCACGCACCGCACGCTCGAGGTGACGCTGGCCGCCGGCCCGCCCAACTGATCAGAACAGCGAGAGCCAGTAGTCCTGGAAGCGCAGGAAGACCAGCAGCAGCACGATCGCGTAGTAGACCACGACGATCGTCCACCGCCACTGCGCGACGATGCCCATGATCCCGCGGGCCCCACCCCACAGCTGATCGGTGACGACCGCCAGGCAGACCGGCGTGAACGTCCACACCACCATGCAGTACGGGCACAGCGCGCCGATGCGGTAGAGGCTCTGGAAGATCAGCCAGAAGATGAAGCCCATCCCGGCGACCAGGCCGATCCACAGCCCGCCCCAGAACCAGCGCGGCAGGCCGACACCGGCCACCGCGAGCACCGCGATGGTGACCGCCACCGAGAATCCCGCGACGCCGATGATCGGATTCGGGAATCCGAACACCGACGCCTGATGGGTCGCCATCACCGAGCCGCAGGACAGGATCGGATTGATGCTGCACGACGGCCGGTAGGACGGATCCTTCAGCAGTTTGAAGTCTTCGATCGTCAACGTCACCGCGGCCAGCCAGCCCAGCAGGGTGCCGAGCAGGAGTAACCACGCGGGGCGGGGCCGGACGGTGATCACTTGGCCGCGGCCTCGATCACCGGGCGCAGACCGTCGGGCTGCATCAGCTGCTGCGAGCTGGTGATCTGCTTACCGTTCACGTACACCGTCGGCGTGGACTTGATGCCGCTGTTGAGCACGTCCTTGGTGGTCTTCTGCACGTACTTGTCGTACTTGTCCGACGTGATGCACTCGGCCACGGCCGGATCGGTGTAGCCGGCGGCCTGGGCGATCTGCACCAGCTTCTCGTCGGGCAGGCCGGTGCCGCCCTCCGGGGGCTGCTGCTCGTACATGGTGGTCAACCACGGCAGGAACTTGGTCGGGTCGGAGCCGGCGACGCAGTAGGCGGCGTTGGCCGCGCGCGAGGAGTAGCGGGTGCCGCCCGAGGACTGATCCAGGAACGCGATGATGTTGTAGCGCACGCTGGCCGTGCCGGCGTTCACCGCGTCCTCGATGGCCTTGGCGTTGGCGGTCTCGAACATCTTGCAGGCCGGGCACTGCAGGTCGGCGACGACCCGGATGTCGACCTTGGCGCCGGGCTTGCCGATCTTGATCTCGCCCTGGTCGGTGATCGAGCCGGTGACCGCGTCGGGCGAGGCCGGCTGCGCGGCGACCGAGGGCACCGGCCCGGTGTCGTTCTTGTTGGACTGTTTGACGGCGATGCTGATGCCGATGGCCGCAATGAGCGCGATCAGCACGGCCGCGACACCCACCTGAATCAGGATCGTGCGCGTGCGATCTCCGCCTCGCACCGCCGTCAGCGAGTTCTTCCCACGCGGATTCTTGCTCACCTCGGAGTTCACCACGCCTTTCCTGTGTTACGTGTCGGTGTGCGACATCGGTGTTGTGCGGCCGGGAGCCGCCTGCGATCGTACGGGCCGTCCGCCACGCCGTCGCGGTGCCGCATCGCGGGCGGGCGGCCACGCGAGGCACACTCGGCACCACATGATTCCCGGTCAACCTGAGAGATCCCCGAGATTCGGGTCGAAATATCCGCGGTGGTGACCGGCGTCTCCGTGCCGATCAGCTCGCGGCGAGCCGCGCCTTCTCGGTGTCGATATCGAACTGCGGCGCGGGCCAGCCCAGCTTCAGACCACCCAGCGCATCGATGAGCAGTTCGGTGACGGCCAGGCGGGCGAACCACTTCCGGTCGGCCGGAACGACGAACCACGGCGCGTGTTCGGTATCGGTGCGGTCCAATACGTCCTGATAGGCCTGCTGATAGTCGGGCCAGAGCGCGCGGTCGTCGATATCGCTCGGGTCGTACTTCCAGTACTTGTCCGAGCGTTCCAGCCGTTCGCCGAGGCGGCGCTTCTGTTCCTCCAGCGAGACGAACATCGCGACCTTGACGATCGTCGTGCCCGCCTCGGTGATTTCCCGTTCGAACCGATTGATCTCGTCGTAGCGCGACTCCCATTCCTCGCGCGGCACCAGGTTCTGCACCCGCACCACGAGGACGTCCTCGTAATGGGACCGGTCGAAGACGCCGATCTGACCGCCGGCCGGCAGCCGGTGGCGGATTCGCCACAGATAGTGGTGCCGGCGTTCCTCCTCGGTGGGAACGCCGAAGGCGGCATGCCGCACCCCCTGCGGGTCGACCATGCCGATCACGTGGCGCACCACGCCGCCCTTCCCCGCGGTGTCCATACCCTGCAGGATGAGCAGCAGGTTGCGGTGGTCACCCGAGCGGCCGTTCGCGAACAGCATCTCCTGCAGCTCCGACAGCACCTGGCCGCGTTCGGGCAGCAATTGCTCACCGAGTTTCTTGTCGCCGGTGAATCCGGGCGTCGCGGACAGGTCGTAGGAATCGAGCCGGACCCCGGCGGCTCGCAACGCGGTGGTGGGCGGTTCGGTCCACGGAGATTTCGCCATAACCGTCGAGTATGGTCGGCGGCCCCGACAGCCGGGCGGTGATCGTGCCCGTGAGTCAGCCGATTCCGGCCAGTCTCGTCAACTGTGCGGCGAATTCGGCGTCGTCGACCGGGGTCAGCACCAGCTCGGCGGCCGTGGTGAGCAGATAACGTCCGTCGCCGGTGATGTCGAGCCAGGTGCGATGCCGCGTCGGCGGCGACATGGGATTGTCGGGTGCGACGGTGACGGTGATGAATCCGCGCGCGTCGACCGGGGCGCGCAGCGTGCGGCGGAAGCGGGCGGCGCCCGGATCCTGCGGTGTGTCGATATCGCCGCCGGGATGGGCGTCGGTCCCGATGTCGAGCACCGCGTGCTGCGGTTCGCGCATCGGCCCGCGTGTGCCCGCCGGCGCCGAGCCGATCGCGGCCACCAGCCGTTCGCCCACCCCGCGCGCGTGGCAGACGGCGACCGTGACGGCGTCGGGCCGCGCGATCAGCAGCCCGGCGTGCCGGTGGACGACGGCGGCGAAGGCGAGGATCAGTTCCGGCTCGTCCGCCGGTGTGGAGCGCCGGCCGGAGACGGTGATCGTGGTGGCGTCCGGCCGCGTGCACAGCAGCAGTGCGGCGGTGAGATCCGGATCCGTGTTGCGCGCATAGCGGGTGCGCAAACCCAGTGCGGCATATTCGGATTCGGTGCGCACGGTGGATTCCGGGATCATGTTCACCGGATAGGGACGGCGGTCGAGATCGGTTTCGGTGGCCCAGACGTGGGCGAACTCGTCCGGCGTCAGCACCCACTTCACTACGGATGACCCCCACCCGAATCCGGCCGGGGTGCGGGAACGAAGCGCGGCACCCGGTCACCGGAGGCGACCAGGGTGCTGTTGTAGCGGAAGGTCATGATGTCGCGGGCGTCGGCCAGGGCCGCGGCGGCGGCGACGTCGTGGGTCATCCGGCGGGCGCCGCCGTGCACCACCTCGGCGACCGGGTCGGGCAGCGGAACATAGGCCCGCGGCGCGGGCAGGGCGTCCCGAATGGATTGCGCCGCTTCCGCATCGGCCTCCAGCAGTTGCCGCAGCCGGGCGCAGACCTCGGCCGCGGCGGCGCCTCGTTCGACGAACGCCGCCGTCGCGGGTTCGGCCGCCGCGCGGGCTCGCCCGGACCAATGCTCGAATTCGGCGTGCGTGGCCTCGGCGAAGGTCCGGAACGCCGCGGCGACGGCGTCGGCCTGCTGTTGCCAGGCCGCGGCCGCCTCACCGAGCGCGGCCGGATCCAGTGTCTCGTGCACCAGCTCCCACAGTTGCCGGTGGCTGTAGGAGCCGTACACCTCCCGATCCGCGACGAAGGGCGGATCGACATGCGATGCGTCGGTCACCTCACACTCCCGGCTCGGGCCGGATCAGCGCCAGCGCCGCGCGGTTGGCGGCCTCGGCCTCGTCGAAGTGTTTCCCCGCGGCCAGATAGGCGGCCTTGAACAGCAGTGCCGTCTGCTGGAACGAGAGGACGGTGTCGAGGAATTCGCCTCCTTTGCGGGAGAATCCGCGCGCCAGGGACCGGCCGGAGGCGAGTTCGCCGAAGCCGCGCACCGCCGTCGGTACGGCGCCGCTGCTGCGAGCGGCATGGAGATCCTCGACGAGACGGTCGCAGGCCGCCGCGAGATTGCGCGCGGTGTCCTCGGCAATCTCGAACACCTCCGCTCCGGAACCTGTTGCCGCGGCGTACAACTCGCGCGCCAGATGCTGGCCGGTCTCCGGAATCGGCACCGTGATGATCCCCTTCCGCCCGAGAGTTTCCCGCGAGCGAGCTTACCGGAGCAGCGGTCGCCGGGCGCGTGGCGACGCATTGTGAATGCGCACATCGATGGGCGCGAAAAATGTGTAAATCACTGTGGCGCTGTCTGTTTCAGGCGGCCTCGGCCGCCCGGGCACTGACGTACTGCAGCAGGCCGTGCACTTCCTGCACGATATCCACCAGCCCGGATTCGGCGAACAGTTTCGGGAACGTGTCGAGGTCGAATACGTGGAGCCCGCCCGCCCCGCCGACCGCGCTCGAGACCTCGCCCACCCAGCCCTGCGGGCGGTGACTGGTGCTGATCGCGATGCGACCGCCGGGCGCGAGCACCCGGATCATCTCGGCGGCGGCGGTCAGCGGATCCGGAATCAGATACAGCGCACCGAAACAACAGACCGCGTCGAAGCTGTTGTCGGGGAAGGGAAGCCGGCGAGCGTCGCCGCGGACGTAGCCGGCCCGTGGGCCGGAGTTGTCGGCGACGGCCTGCCGCAGCATCGGCACCGAGAAATCGATGCCCACCGCGTATCCGGGGCCGATATGTTCACTCAGGTAGTGGGTGAAATTGCCCGGCCCGCAAGCGATGTCGAGCACCCGGTCGCCCGCGTCGAGGCGCAGGGTCCGCACCGCGTCACGGCGATCGGCCTGCATGGTGCGCCCGGTGGCCAGTAGAAAGCTGGTCGGCCGCCACGCCCGCTCGTAGAGCAGGGCGAAGACCGGATTGTTCATGGTGCGGCGTGCGAGATTCACCGGGTCATCCTCGCGTCGAGGTCGTCTGCTGTCGAGATCCGGTACGGCGGTGCGCTGTGCCCGACGAGCCGCAGTCGCCCCCAGAAGTCGCGATCACCGAGGATCGCGTTCGCGGCGCCTTCGGTGGTCCGCAACTCGACGCGCTGCTTCCGGTTGCCGGCCGCCGCATCCAGCGCCGCATCCGGATCGACGCGTCCGTACCAGCGGTAGATGCCGTCGATCGGCTGGCGATGGCCGCGCAGCCGCACTCGGACGGCGAACTCCCGATCGCCCAGCACGACGACGGCCGGCCCCAGATAATCCGCATCGGGTTGCCGCATGATCGCCTTTCCGAGCTGCGCGTCAGGTCCTGCCGCACTATAGCCGTGACAATGAGTAATAGGTAATATCGAGTGTGCCACCGCTCACATCGGTCGGCAAATGCGTCGACGGTGAGCACGGACAACGCGCCGGCCGCGGCGTAGCGGCAGAACGGTGAAGCCGATGACACAGCACACCGACAATCTCGCGGGGGACGGTTTCGACGGGCGCGAGCGCGTGGCCCAGCGGCTGCTTCGCTCGTCGGCGGAACACTTCTACGACGCCGATATCGACATCGACTGGGAGCAGCCGTGGGCCCCGGACAAGGCGTGGCTGCCCGAACACCGGATCTCGCTCTACGGCACTCCGCTGTGGGATCGGCTCACTGCCGAGCAGCGGATCGAACTCGGCAAACACGAATTGGTGAGCCTGCTGTCGTTCGGGATCGTCGCCGAGGGGCTGCTCAGCAAGTATCTGCTGCGCATCGTCGCACGCGACCCGACCTCGCAGCATGCGATGTACGCGCTCACCGAACTGAGCGAGGAAGCGCGCCATTCGATCATGTTCGCGCGGCTCATCGACAAGACCGGAATACCGCCGTATCGGCCGGTGGCGCTCAACCGGATGCAGCTGCGGGTCGCCGAACACTTCCCGATCGGTCCGGTCGTCTACGCCGGCACGCTGCTGATCGAGGAGATCCTCGATCGCGGTCAACGAGAAGCCATGGCCGACAGCACTGTTCAGCCGCATGTGCGGCAGTTGATGCGGATTCACGTGCTGGAGGAGGCGCGGCACATCGGTTTCGCCCGCGATGCGCTGGCGCGCGGGATGGCCCGGCGTTCGCGGTGGCAGCGGCTGCCGCATCAACTCCTGCTGGCCTACTTCGCGCTGGTGCTGTATCCGATGCTCGTCAATCCGCAGGTCTATCGCGCGGTGGGTATCGACCCCCGGCGCGGATTCGCCGCGGCCTTCACCGGCCCGCAGTACCGGCGGACGATGAGTTTCCTGTCCGAGCCGATGCTGCGCTATTTCGACGAGGTCGGCATGCTCGACGGCGCGGCGGTGCACGCGCTGTGGCGGCTGACCCGTTCACTGCCCGACGATCTGTGAACGGGCCTGCCGCCGCAAGCTCTTCCGTCGTTCAGGCGCGCTCGACCTCGATGGTCATCCCGGCCCGCCGCAAGCGATCGGTGAGGGGATCGCCCATGGCGGAGGCGGGCGTGAGGATGCCCGCCAATTCCGGGAGTTCGTCGAAGGCCAGGCACAGTCCGGCCTCGCCGAGCATCACCGAGGTGGCCTGATAGCCGGGGTCGCCCTGTCCGGCGAAGGTGCAGACGTACCGTGCGCCCGAGGTGGTGTCGGCGAAGGTCTTCATGGTGAACCAGCCACTACGGCGGGCCTGCTCGCCGGGGCCGGTGCCCGGCTTCGGCAGGATCCGGTCCAGGAGCCGGCGCCCCACCGACACGCGGGAGAGCAGGGCGCCGGCGGTCATAGTGGCGACGATGCCGCCCGCCATACCCGCGGCGACCAGCGGTGCTGCCGGCGAGCTTCCGGCGCTCATCACCTCGCGATAGCGGAAGTTCTTGCCGTACACCCAGCCCAGCAGGCCGTTGCTGCGCCGCACCACCTTGGTGTTGTGCGCGGCCATCACGAAGGTGGCGACCCAGCCGTCGAGGCTGGGGTCGATCGCCGAGGCGCGCGAGAGAGCCTGATCGGACTGCCGGCCCACATCGGGTTCCATCGACTTGTCGGGGCTCAGCGAATACGGGTGCGAGAGCACCGAACCCTTGGCCGGATCGGTGGCGATAGCCTCCATCATCGCCCGCCCGGAGTCGATGGTGCCGCCGCTGGCGCCGCCCTTGAGCCAGGCCACCAGGGTGGTGTCGGTGAGCTCCCCGGTGTTGTCCTCGACCGACCGGCGGTAGAGCCGATAAACGCTCAGATCCGACGGAATCGAGTCGTAGCCACAAGAATTCACGATTTTCGCGCCGGTTTCGGCGGCCCGCTCGCCGAACCGATCGATACATTCGCGGATGAACAGCGGCTCGCCGGTGAGGTCCGCGTAGTGGGTGCCGGCATTCGCGCAGGCCTGGGCCAGGGGCAGGCCGTACCGCAGATACGGGCCCACGGTGGTGACCACGACCTTGGTCCGGGCCGCCAGCGCGTCCAGTGCCGCCTGGTCGGAGGAATCGGCGACCAGCAGCGGCCAGATCGCCGCCCCGCCGCCGAGTTCGTCGCGCACCGCGGTGAGTTTCTCCGGCGAACTGCCCGCGAGGGCGATACGCGCATCCGCGGGCGCGGCCTCGGCCAGATACTGCGCGGTCAGCCGGCCGACGAACCCCGTCGCGCCGAACAGTACGAGGTCGAATTCCCTGTCGGTCATGCCCATCCCATTCTCGTGGTGGCCGATTACTTTGTGCTGGTACGTTTTCCGCCGGCGGCTTTGCGTGGCGCGGCGCGCTTGGCAGGTTTGCGCGGCAGGCCGCGTCGGGCCAGCCAGGCGTGGTGCTGCTTACCGAGTTCGGTCACCGGGTCGTCACCGTAGAGCCACTCGCGGGCGATCCGATGCCAGTTCCCGGTCGCTTCCAGCTGGCCGAGTACCCCGAAGGTCAGGAAATCCGCACGCCGGGAGAACAGATGTTCCGGCGGCAGATTCTGCTGCTTCATCCCGGCGTACTCACTCGCGCGCGGATCGACCGCCAGCACGAAGGCGCCGCTGGCCAATTCGGGGGTGATGGTCAGGTCCTGGTCGATCAGTGCCCACTCGCACGCGGCGAGCACATACTCCAGACAGTCCTCGGGGGTGATCTCCTCCGGTGAATCGATGATGCCGTGGTCGATCATCAACTGGCGCAGATCTTCGGCACGTTCCTCGGCCGCCGCACGGATGCAGGTGGCCTCGAACCGGACGTGTTCGGGATCCATCCGGTTGAACAGCCCGAAATCCAGGAAGGCGACCCGGCCGTCCTCGCCGAGCAGCAGATTGCCCGGATGCGGGTCCCCGCAGAATTCGTTGAAGGTGAACAGCGAACCGACGTAGAAGCGGTAGATGATCTCGCCGACCCGGTCGCGTTCGGCCTCCGGCAATCGGCGGATGTCCTCGAAACCGCGACCGGGGAAATACTCGCTGACCAGCACGTGCGTACTCGACAGCTCGGGCATCGTGGCCGGGACCACGATGAACGGATGGTCGGCGAACAGTTCGGCTACCTCGCGCTGGGTATGCGCCTCGGCCACGTAGTCCAGTTCGCTCTCGAGGTTCAGCCGCAGTTCGTCGAGGACCGCCGGCGTCACCCACGGCATCGCCGACTGCAGGACGCGGCGGAACATCGCGAGATTCTTCAGATCGGCGCGCACGGCGGTATCGATGCCCGGATACTGCACCTTCACCGCGACCGCGCGCCCGTCGTGCAGTCGCGCCCGGTAGACCTGGCCGATGGAGGCCGCCGCGATCGGTTCGTCCTCGAATTCGGCGAACAGCTCTTCGAGCGTGCGGCCGAAATCCTTCTCGATGACGCCGCGCATGGTGTCGAAGGAGACCTTCGGCGCGCTGTCGCGCAAGACGGCCAGCCGGCGCTGGAATCGCTCGCGATGTTCGGGCGGAACCAGATCCAGATCCAGCACCGAGAGCATCTGGCCGAGCTTCATGGCCACGCCCTTCATGGTGCCCAGCACCATGACCATCTGCTCGGTGGCGCGGATCATCGACTCCTCGGCCATCCGCTCGCGCACCGCTTCGGAGCGTCCGCGCATGGAACGGCGGGTCTTCTGCGCACGTAAGACGTTGCCGGCGACGGCCACACCCAGTTTCGTCCCCCGCGCCAGCCGCGACGTCGGCAGCTCTTTCGCCATTGATGACCTCCGTTGATGCCCCGCCTGGCCGGTCTTCAGCGTAGCCAAGCGCGAGCCGTCGGCCCAGAGACGGCGAGCACGGATTCCTTCGCGGGCGAATCAGCCCAGGTCGGCCTCGGGAAGTTCGTGCGGCACGGCGTTGAACTTCTCCGGCGAACCACCCGCCCGGACCATGCCCTCGATAGCGCTCCACACCATCATCGCCAGATGGTCGAGCATGCGATCGGCCGACATCGAGCGGTTGCTGATCCACCAGTCGGTGGCCAGCTGCACACCGCCGACGATCACGTACGAATACAGCAGCACGCCCTCGGTGTCGACGCCGCGATCGAAGGCCTTGGTCTGCACCACCACCGAAACCACGTCGGCGAACAGCTTCTCGAAATCGGCGAGGCTGGACTTGTCGGTGGTCGAGCCGTTGCCCATGATGAAGCGGTAGACGTCGATATCGGCCTCGACGGTGTGCACATAGGCGGCCAGAGTGTTGCGGACCAGCTGATATTCGTCGGCGTCGTCGCTGATCGCCTCGTAGATCCGCGGCATCAGCGTGGTCTCGATGAACCGTTCCATGGTGGCGCGGGTCAGATCGGACTTGTCCGAGAAGTAGCGATAGAGGACGGTTTTGGATACGCCGATCTCCGCGGCGATCTCGTCCATCCCGACATCGCCGCCGCGTTTGCGGATAGCGGCGAGGGTGCCGTCGACGAGTTCTTCCCTGCGGTCGATCTTGTGCTGGTGCCAGCGCCGCTTGCGACCGTCCACCCGGCCGGGGCGCACCGCAGCGGAGTCGACGGCAGCGCTCGCGGCACGATGTGTGGTCATGCTCGAGGGGACTCCTGGATCCGGGGATAAGGGCACCACCAGCTTAAGTCCTTCGCCGAGGTGATGTTCCCGGTTCGCCGAGTGGCCCGGCTCTCGGCTCGGGGGCGTTCGCCGGAGGCGGGCGCGGGCGCGGGGTGAGCGGGCGCACGCCGGCGACGCCGATATTCCGGCCAGAATGGGGATATGGAGCAATCTGCCGGCAGCGCCCCCGTCCTGGCGGAAGCGAACGCGCACCCCGATACCCGGGCGGGAGTGGGAAATGCCACACGGTCCTCGGCCCGGGGCGCGCCCGGACCACCGTCTTCGTTCGCCGACCTGATGGACGAATCCGGGAAGAAACGCGATCTGCGCAAGATGAAGATGGTCGCGACCGGCTTCCTGGTGGCGGCCACGGTCGTCTATCTGGTCTGTTGCTGGCTCGGCTCGAACGGTATCGGCGGCAGCTGGGTCGGCTACGTGCGCGCGGCCTCGGAGGCCGGCATGGTCGGCGCGCTGGCGGACTGGTTCGCGGTCACGGCGCTCTTCCGGCATCCGCTGGGCCTGCCCATTCCGCACACCGCGATCATCCGCAAGAAGAAGGATCAGCTCGGCACCAGCCTGGGCGATTTCGTCCGCACCAATTTCCTCTCGCCCGACACCGTGGCGACGAAGGTGAATTCGGCGCAGATCTCGTTGCGCCTCGGAACGTGGATGGCCGATTTCCGGCACGCCGCGCGGGTGTCGGAGGAGTCGTCGACCATTCTGCGTGCGGTGATCGGCGCGCTGCGCGACTCCGATGTCGAGCAGGTCATCGACCAGACCATCGTCAAGCGCATCGCCGAACCGCAGTGGGGGCCGCCGATCGGGCGGGTGCTCGCCGAACTGCTGGCCGAGAACCGGCAGGAGCCGCTGCTGGATCTGCTGGCCGAACGCGCCCACCAGTGGGCGCTGGCGAGTCAGGAGACCCTGGACCGGATCGTCATGCGTGACGCCCCGTCGTGGGCGCCGAAATTCGCCAATATCCTGCTTTCGGAGAAGATCTACCGGGAATTGGTGGAATTCACCTGGAAGATTCGCTCACAACCCGATCACGAAGTGCGAATGGCGGCGAACCGATTTCTCGAGGATTTCGCTCGCGATCTGCAGTACGACGAGGCGATGATCGCCAAGGCCGAGCGGGTGAAGGCCGAGATCATGGGGCGCGAGGAAATAACCGGAATGGCGCGTGCGACCTGGCGTGCGGCCAAACGGATGATCCTGGAATCGGCCGACGATCCGAACAGCACCTTGCGCCGCAAGATCTCGGAGAATGTGCAGCAGTTGGGTCAGCGTCTGGTCGACGAACCCGAACTGACAAAACAAGTGGACGCTTGGGTTGAACGCGGTGTGAGATATCTCGTCGCCAACTACGGTTCCGAGATCGCGGCCCTGATCAGCGACACGGTTGCCCGCTGGGATGCCGAGGAGGCGAGTCGCAAGATCGAATTGCAGGCGGGGCGCGATCTGCAATTCATCCGGATCAACGGAACGGTGGTCGGATCACTTGCCGGCCTGGCGATTTACGCCGTATCCCATTTACTCTTCCCAGGCTTCTGACGGCCGCTGCCCGAAGTTTGCTGAAATAGTGCTAACAAGGGTGCTTGCAAGAGTTAGCACCCTCATTTAGAATCGACCGTACAACCGCCGGAAGGTGAGCAGTGTGATGGCACAGGAACCAGAGGTTTCTGATCGGAACACGGGGGGAACCGCAGAGACGTCTGCGGTTCCCGGAGACCGGGTGGGTCGCGTAGCCAACGCGGCGCACGACATCGGAGGCTTCATCCGGGCGCAGCGGGAGGCCGCTCAGGTCTCGTTGCGTCAGCTCGCACAGCTGGCGGGGGTGAGCAATCCGTACCTGAGTCAGATCGAGCGCGGATTGCGCAACCCGTCCGCCGAGGTACTCACGCAGATCGCCAAGGGTCTGCGCGTGTCTTCGGAGGTCTTGTACGTCCGGGCCGGCTATCTCGAACAGAGAGAGCACAGCCCGGTGCGGGACGCACTGCTGGCCGATACCGACATCACGGAACGGCAGAAGCAGGTGCTCCTGGACATCTACGAATCGTTCCGCCGCGAAAACGGGGGGAACGACAACGGAGGGAACGTCTCGGAATCCGTTCAGGGGGAATCCGAGGGGGGCGTTCCAGGGG
>NZ_LZML01000137.1:0-28601 GCF_001665695.1 Nocardia sp. 852002-51101_SCH5132738
GGTCCGACAGCATCTTGGACGGGTCGATAGGCTGGACAGAGGTCATCGCGTGAACTTTCTTTCCTTCAAGTGACTTGCCGGTCTTTTGAAGGATCACGCGGTGACCACCCCCTATCCGGCTACGACACGCCCGCACTTTGCTGGCGTCCGGCCATACACCATCCTGCTGGACTCAACCCCGCGCCGTGTCCGCGGGCGAGCGCCTCGTGGATATGTTCGAGTCCGGTGGCTGCGGAGTCGACGGTCTCGGCCAGGCGCATCGGATCCATCGAGGGCAACCGGAAGGTTTCGCACCAATAGCGTGCGTAGGAGCGCATGCTCGCGCGCACGAGGTCGTCCGGCACCTCCGAGGGGGTAGTGCCCAGCACTCTGGCCAGGTTGCGCCGTAGCTGAACCGGACCACCGTCTCTGGTCGCGCGATCGGCCGCGAGACCGAACAGGCCCAGCGCCCACTGCTGCGGCAGGGCGCGCACCAACTGCCAACCGGCCGCGTAGCCGAGATCGAGTGCGCGATCCTTCCAGGTCAACGCTGGTCCTCGGAGCTCCATCGGCGCTCCGCCTCCGCTCGTGTGGTGCGATCTCGTCGTTCTCCGGAACTGATCATCAGCCGTTCGTCCATGGTGGGTCGCCGGTGGCGGATGCGGCGTTCCTTGCGGGTCATAGCGACGTTCTGCCTCAGAGGTGTATCAGCCGCGTCCCGGTGTCCATGATCTACTCCTGCTGCAGGGTGAAGGCGTCCGCCATCGCGGAGTGGGCGGTACGGCTGTCGGTGGATGTAAGGATCACGCGTCGCACCGTGACGGCGGAATTGGAGCCGGCGACGTACATCGTGTTCCGCAACCGGAACCGGTACGGCTCGAGGCTGATCGAATGTTCTGCCACTGTCACCTGCCGTGGCGGTGGGGACCAGCTGCCCGGATCGTAGACGATCCGATCGACCCGGCCCAGCCGAGTTGTCAAGGCCGCCAACAGTTCTGGAAGCTCGGTAGCGAGATCGGTAGACCTGGGCCACCACGCGCCGTCGATGTAGTCCGAATGGCGGTCTTCCGGCTTCAGCCGCATTGGCGGTGGATGGTGGGTGGCCGCAGGTTCGCGAGGTCGGTTCGAGGGTTGAGCCGGGGCGTTCGAGGTGGGTTCGGGCAAGGGGTCGAGATAGTGCCGGTTCGCTTCCGGGAAGGCCTTGGTCTTGTGCGCGAATGTGTGAGCGATTGCCATCGTGGCCGGTCCTTTGCTCGTCGAGATGGAGCGTGGCGGCCGAAATAATCGGCACTCGACCTGTGCCCGATTCCGCATCGACGGCTCGGGACGCTGTGGTCGGTGCTGACAGATATGCGGTCCCTCCAGTAGACGCCCATGTAGAGGTGATGTCAACGCTGTAGGTCTACACTTCATCGCTACAGCATTTCCGGCAGTGAGCGAGGCTGTGCCATGGACGAATCGTCACCGGACCGCCAGGGTTTCGCGGACAGTACCCACGCGGACCGTGCCGCGAACGGTCGTGTGGCCGGCCAGGTTACGCGTGCCGGCGTGCTGGCGGCCGCACTGGCGATTGTCGATAACGACGGCGTCGAGGGGTTATCGATGCGCCGTTTGGCCGACGTGGTGGGCCGGGACCCGATGGTGATCTACCGGCATGTACCGAACAAGGCGGCGGTGCTCGACGGTGTGGCCGAGCTCGTCTTGGGGCAACTGAGAGTGGACAGTTCCGACCCGGATTGGGGCGGCCGATTGCGGATAGTCGCTCGCGATTTCCGCGAACTGGCGCTGTCACATCCGCGGGTGGTGCCATTGCTGGTGACGCGACCACTGGCAACGCCGCTCGGGCAGCGTTCCCAGGCGGTGTTACGGCCGCTGGAGGACGTACTGGCATTGCTCACCCGTGCCGGTTTCTCCGGTGCCGACGCGCTGCACATCTATCGCGCTCTGTTCGGTTTCCTTTATGGCCATGTCCTCAATGAGCTGCAGGAATTGGTGGAACGTCCGGAAGAGTCCGACGAAGTATTGCGACTCGGCCTGCATCGGCTGCCGGTCACCGAGTTCCCGTTACTGCGCCAACTCGCGCCGGTGCTGGCCGACTACGACGGTGAAGCCGAGTTGGAACGCGGGCTCGACATCCTGCTGGCCGGCCTTACGGCCACCCTGCCGAAGCCTGGCGAGGGTGCCACTGCACTCGATGTCACCGTCGACAGGGGAAAGACGTGACCATCGAGGTTCCGGTAGCACGCGAAGTGACGGCGCAGCACAACTCAACGCCGTCGCCGACGCGCTGGCGGATCTGATGGGCGAACTCGGCGACGGACATCCTCGACTGTGCCGGCACCGCGCCGAACTGACCGTCGCGGTGGACCTCGAACACCACGTCTACGCATCGGATAGCCGGCGCGCGGCGGCGGAGGGGGCCTGAGTATGTACTTGCGTTCACCTCGCTCGGGACGGTTGCCCTGCGGATTGGCGTGGCATGGAGCTGGCCACGACGAACCCCGCAGACGAATAGTTTCCGAAAGTGTGTGGGCTGGGACCACAGTCATATGTGTGGGGTGTCGGCGACCGACATCGTTCTCTCGCGCGAGGTAATCGCACCGCGCTCGGGTCGCATCGAGTAGCGACCCGAGGGCGGTGAGGGCAGTACCGCCCGCCGCCACCTCCCCTGAAGAGTTCACGCTCTAGGTGCAACAAAGTGGGGCGAAGGCGGCCCTGCACCCAGCGCTGATCGGCGGCCGGGCCCGCAATCGTGTTCACCGGTGGGGGTTCGATCTGCGCTTTCGTATGCTCGGGAGCGTGGTCGAGATCAACTCTGCCGCCGCCATGGTGCAGGTTCTGCGTCGCGTGGGTGCCTCTGTCGATGATGTTGCGCGCATCCTCTCTCGGGATACGGAGGCAATCGCTCGCAGGGTGCGGAGCACCAAGGGCGTGCTTGAAAATGCAGACAGTGACGTTGCATCGGCCGTTCGCAGTACCGTCGCCGACCACCGCAAGGCGTCTTCGCACTACTCGGGGATCTACCCGGGCAGGTGGCACCAACTCTCGGTACGTCGGGTCGAGAACGGCCCCGCGCGGGTGGCCGACGAGCTCGAGCGAATCTACCGGGCCGGAGACAGATCACGGTGGGCCAATTACGACCCCAAGCTATTCCAGCAAGGCCACCGTTCGCTCGAAATGTGGTTGAAGACCGAGGGCCCGTTGGCGCCGCTGAGCGAGCATTACGGCCTGAACTGCTGGGAGATGGTCACTTACGCTGCGACACGAGCGGGCGTCTTGGACAAACCTCGACTACGCGAATTGATCGAACTGCGGCGACGTCCCGACGGCACCTGGAATGGTGACCATCTCGACATGTGGCTGCAGCGGATGGGGGACTGGCTGATTCCTGAGGGCCGGCGCACATATACCGGCGCGCCCGGTGGCCCGGTGCCGGAGCGGGGCGACATTGTGATGTGGAACGCGAATGCCGAACATGTCACCGTGGCAACCGGACGTACGGGAGCGGATGGGTCTCCGGAGCTCTATTCGTCCTGGTACCTGCCGAAACATCCGCTGACGTGGGATGAAGTCACCAAGTCCTTTTCCCAGGTCACGGATTCGGTGCAGATCACGACGGTCGATGAGTTGACGAAAGGGATGTACGCCCTGCGTTACAAGGGGGAGCCCTGCTACGACCCGACTGTACCTTTCGAGATCATTTTCGGGCGCGGTCCGTGGTGAGTGGCGGCAGGTTCGTTCCGGTTGTGGGGCGGAGTGGGCGGGCAGGGGTTTCGTCGGCGTCGAGCCGACGAAAACTCGTCGGGCCCGCATCGTCCACCACGAGCAGGACGCCCAACGACCGACGCCACCGCCGAAAGTGCCTGGAATACCTGCTACCACAACTAGATCGTGTCTCCCGATGATGTGAGCCATTCGACGATGAGAGCCCGTGTGAATCCGGCGCAGTAGGTCAGGGCGAGCTTGTCGTAGCGAGTCGCGACTGCGCGCCAGCGTTCGGCCTTGTCGAACGCGCGCTCGACCACGTTGCGTCGTGTGTATTCGACCTTGTCGAAGCCTGGCGGCCATCCCACCGAGGCGTCCGCGCTTTTCCGGTCGGCGACCTGGTCGGATCGTTAGGGTATGACGCTGCGGATCCGTTTGCGCCGCAGCAGGTCCCGGTTCGAAGCTGCCGAGTACGCCTTGTCCGCGACGACCGGGTCGGGATTACGCCGAGGTGGGCCACCGGCGAGCCGGGGCGCCGCCCGTCGGGTCGATAACGACGCCGGCATGGGCGTCGACACAGCGGCGAGCGACGAACAGCGTGTCATTGTGGGCGGAAGCGATGATCGGAACGACGGCCCGATGTACCGCTTCGAGAGCCGATGTGGCGCTGCGGATTCAGACACCACTTGCGGTTGGTGGTTCTCCATCGACATGTGAGCTTCCGTCCCCCGAAAGACTTCAGATACTGCTTCGTCGGTGGTCATACGGAATACCGAACACCGGTGAGGTCCTCGGACATCTCCCATAATCTGCGCTGAAGCAGGGCATTGCGGGAGGTGGCAGACGAGCTGACGATCCGGGGATGGCCTCGTAGTTCGCCCAGTCCTCCGGGACCGAAGTATTGGCCGCCTACAACTGCGGGATCCGTTGCGGCGCGCAATATCGGCAGTGCTCCCATCGCAGCGCCTTGACGCAAACTGCCGAGCAGTCTGTTCTGCAGCCGTATGGATATCGGGGCGTCCCTGACGAGTTGTGTCTTCGTCGTGCCCGGGTGCGCTGCCACGGCGATGGCGTTCGTACCGGAGGCCGCAGCCAGCCGACGTTGGAGTTCGTATGTGAAGAGCAGGTTGGCGAGCTTGGCCTGGCCGTAGGCGTGTACCCACTTGTAGGGACGCCGTTGCCAGTGTGGGTCGGCGAAGTCGATGCCGTCACCAGCCATGCGGTGGCCGAAACTGCTCACGGTCACGATTCGGGCTCCGGGTGTGTTCATTAGCATGTCCAAGAGCAAGCCTGTCAGCGCGAAGTGTCCGAGGTGACACACGCCGAAGTGGAGTTCGAAGCCGTCCTCGGTGGATCCCTTCGTAAACGCGACCAGCCCCGCGTTGTTGATCAACAGGTCAATGCGGGGGTAGCTTGCGCGCAGTTCGGCGGCCGCGGATCTGACAGATCGCATGGATGCGAGATCGAGCTGCTGCACCCTGACGGTAGCGCCGGGTTGAGAGTCGGCGATTCTGGCGGCAGCTTCGGTTCCCGCGCCGATGTCTCGCACGGCGAGCACCGTGCGGGCTCCGCGACGCGCAAGAGCAGCGGCGATCTCGTACCCAATACCCGAATTGGCGCCTGTTACAACGACAGTGCGCCCCGATTGATCCGGTATCGCGTCAGCCGTCCAACGCTGACGCCGGTTCATTTTCATTTCACCTCGCTCACGTCGGGGGACCGGATACTTCTCCAGTAGAGTCGTAGCGGTTGGTCAGGTATCCGGAGTCGGCCGACCCTGCGAATCGCAGTGCTGCCCAACAGATCTGAGTCGACCTCATCGCCACGCGTGGTAAAAGGCCGGGCTCCGGATACTCCCAATACTCGACGAGCTTTCCGTTGTCGATACGGTACACCTGGGCCAGGACGTAGCTCAGCTTCTCGCCGTCACGTTCGAGGTGATGGCGAACAATAGCGACCCCGATGCGATCGTTGGCCACGATGTCGATCAGTTCGTCCCGATCGTGCGCGCGCATCAGCACGCCGCCGGGGCCCGCACCGCCGGCCCGGAGTGCGATTTATGTACCGGGCCGGCCACGGGGTGGGCCGTTCGCGGGGCGGGCTGACCACCAAGGCCCACGTGACCACCGACGGCAACGCCCCGCGGCCCGGCCGTGCTGATCACGCCTGGCCAAGCCGCGGACTCGGGCGATGTTGCCCGCAGTGCTCGAGCAGGTGGCGGTGCCCCGGCTCGCCGGTGGCCCACCTCGGCGTAATCCCGACCCGGTCGTCGCGGACAAGGCGTACTCGGCAGCTTCGAACCGGGACCTGCTGCGGCGCAAACGGATCCGCAGCGTCATACCCTAACGATCCGACCAGGTCGCCGACCGGAAAAGCGCGGACGCCTCGGTGGGATGGCCGCCAGGCTTCGACAAGGTCGAATACACACGACGCAACGTGGTCGAGCGCGCGTTCGACAAGGCCGAACGCTGGCGCGCAGTCGCGACTCGCTACGACAAGCTCGCCCTGACCTACTGCGCCGGATTCACACGGGCTCTCATCGTCGAATGGCTCACATCATCGGGAGACACGACCTCGTCGAGATGTCCTGCAGCCACATGACATTCAAATCGCGCAAGGGCCCGCACGGATTCGGGACCGCCACACGTCCAGGCTGTATCGGTAACGCCTGGGCGGACAACGCTGGCAGGCGCGCCTGCAGTTTCAGCGGATCATCAAGACCGGGACAGGGTTTCGGTGTTCGGTTCGGGACGGTTATCGGCGGCGACCGAGGGCGCTACAACGGTGGCGCCTCGGCGCTCCGACGCTGATTCGGGCTTTCGCGTAGCGTCGCCGGTCTTCTTCTCCGAGGCCTGCGCGGAGGAATGCTCGGAGTCCGGGGCGTGTGCTGCATCGGCTGTATCCGCAGTCTCGGCGGGCCGGTCGGTCCGCCAGGGCGCCGGTCGCGCATCCGGCCGGGCGAACACCGTGGGCTCGGATTTCGGCGGGACACCGCGGGCGGACCACGGCGTTCCGGAGGGGGCAGCCTTCGGGGTGGGCTTCTTGCCAACCGCCTTGCGGCGAGCGCGCTTTCGCCATGGTGTGACGTGCTGGTTGGATCCCCGGACGGCACGCCCCCCGGGGTTCGACCGGCTCGGCGGCGACGGGTCATCGGCATCGTCTGCCACCTCGAGGAAGTTGTTCGCCCGATCCTGCCCCATCGCCGAGGAAGGGCGTTCCTGGTCTGGGCTCCACGATGATTCCGGGTCGGACACCGGAATCTGCGGGCCGTAGCGTACGGGCGTACCGCGGGGGTCGTGATGGGCAGCGACGCCGGAGTCGTCCCTTGCCGCCGGTGGTTCGGAACTCGTCCCCGCCGCGGCATGCCCGGGACTCGGCGCCCCACCATCGGGACCCGCTACCGCATGACCACTATCAGCGCCCGAGGTGGTGGCGCTGATTTCCGGATTCGGTTGCACACCACCGATTTCCGTGTTCGACGCAGCATCCGGCCCCGGCAACCGGCCGGTGGCATGGTGCGCCGGATGCCCAGTAGCCCCAGTAGGTCCCTTGGTCGTGTGCGTGCCGGAGTGATCGGGCGGATATCCAGGGGAGAGCGGATATCCGGAGGAGATATGGGCAGGGCCCTGCATGTCGGGCGTGACGCTGAGTGGGGTCGTCGGCGAGGTATTGGCCACCGGCGCAGGTGCGTGGTCGTTCGTCACGGTCTGCGGTCCCACTCCCCTGGAAGGATCCGTGCCCGGATCCACGGCAGGCACCCCTCCTTCCCCGCCGTCGTCGAAGGTGGGAGAGGTGAAGTCCAGTCCCGCGACCTTGTCCGCGAAATCCGATGCCTGCCACAGGATGTCATCGGCCAGCCCATCGAGGACATGGGCGTAGTTGATGACCTCGTCGGGCTCGATGTGCAGCGTCTGATCGGCCGAACCGGGCGGCGGACCCAACAGCTCGCCCGCGGCGTCGTCCACGATCCCACGGACCATGCGGTCGATGACATGCTCGAGCGGCTCGATCGCCTTCCCGAGCACCTCGACCAAAATATAGCCGATCAGCACCTGCTCCATCACCTGGCAAATCTTGCGCGCGGCAGCCACGACCGCCTGCTCGACCGCGACCGACAGACCGTCGGTGACGATCGTCGCGGCCATCGCGGCGGCGTAACTGGCTGCCAGCGCGGCGAGTTCGGCCAGCACCGCGACCTTGGTCACCTTGATCACCACAGCAGCCGCATCCAGGGCATCGGCCACCACACGGCACGCCGTATCGAGATCAGCCATATGCGACTTCGACATCCGCGCCCAGGCCGCGACCAACTCCTGGTAGGAATACCCTGACCAGGCGTTCCTCATATCGGTGATCACACCGGTCGCGGTATCGTGCGCATCGGCCACGCCGTTCGCGAAATTCCGCACATGAGTTCCCAGCGCGCGGACCTGATCCTCGTTGATATCCGGATACGGCACACCGGCATAGTTGAGAAACAACGCCACATCGTGCGGAATCTCTATAGCCATCGATCCCGCGCTTTCCCGGCCCAACTCACAGGACTCAAGCGATCACGACCCGACGGGGCATGCGAGACATGATAACCGTCGCCCCGGAATGCGGCGCCACCCTGAGGTACTGTCGATCACCGGAATCAAGTAGAGGAACCAACTCTTTCCGGGCCCGGTGCTCCTCGGCGCCGTAGGACGTCTTCGGGATCGCGGAGCACGTATCGTGGGCGCATGGCGGGATACTCCGGCGCCCCGTTGGCCCGCAAGCTCGGCATTCGGCCCGGCAACCGCGTGCTGCTCGCCCAGGCCCCGAGCGGATTCGTGCTCGAACCGCTGCCCGAGCAGGTCTGTCTGCAGCGGCGCGCGGGGCGCGCGCAGTATGACGTGATCGTCGGCTTCTGTCCTGACTACCGGTCCCTGGATCGAGGATTCGGCACATGGTGCGCCCGCCTCACGCAGGCGGGTGGCCTCTGGGTCGCCTGGCCCAAGAAGTCGAGTGGGGTAGCTACCGATCTCAGCGATACGGTCGTGCGCGAATTCGGCTTGGCCGCAGGACTTGTCGACAATAAGACGTGCGCTATCGATGAGACGTGGTCGGGTCTTCGCTTCGTGGTCCGGCTGGCCGATCGTCACTGAGTCAGAGGCGGACGCTCCGACAGGGGTCTGGTAGTGAGCTCGCGGAAAACAGCGTCGAGGGCTCAACCAGCCCGGTGGGGGAGTGCGAGATCGGAGCCTCGCGGCCGCATGGCCGAGGAGACCCGGCAGCTGTGGCGGATCGTCGACCGGCCCCGCGATCATGAGATCCCCGCCACTGTCGAGGGTCTGCCGGCGACCACCACCGGTCTTGCCGAAGGGGCTGGAGCCTTCTCAAACTAAGTACGCATTGACAGATCATCTGTCCAAAGCGATGATAAGCTGGCGCGTATTAAATCGGTACTTGCCGGTCGCAGGACGTCGCCGAAGTGCGCGTGAATCGAGCGAAGGGATCCGGAATGGGCCACTACAACAGCGACGTTCGCGACGCCACCACCCTTTCCCGAACGGTCCGCACGGTTCGGGCAACATGGGCTCACCACCGTGACTCCGGCCGATCGTTGTCCGCTCTCGTGATCAACAGCCGGTGGAAGCGGGGCCCGGCGTCGAACTCGGGCGGGCCGTTCATGGTCAGTCTCACCCAGTACACGCCGCGCCACCTCACGGATGTCGCCGACATCTGGCGCGCCTCGGAAAAGCTCGGTGATCAACTCGCCGAGATCGACGGCGCGGTCGGAGTGATGACATATGTACAACCGGGCCGCCGCCACGTGGGTTCGCTCTCGATCTGGGCCGACGACAACGGGCTGACACAGTTCATCAAGCTGCCGTACCACCTCGAGATCATGGACAAGTACCGGCCGCGGGGTTTGCCGATCAGGTCCGCCAAATGGTGGACAAGCGAATTCCGGGTCCACGTCGCGTTGAACCACAGTCTGCAGATGCTCGACACGGAGAATGAACGTCGTCGTGTTGTCGGGCCGAAGCTGAAGGATCCGGAGTGTGGCGGCAAGTGACGAAGATCCCCGAGCCTCTCTGCGGCGCAAGGGCTCTCGCGGTCCCGGGCCCCGGGCTTGCGATGCAAGCCGTCCGGGTGCCCGATCGATACGATCGCAACCGTGGAGCTGATCGGTGAAGCGGAGAAGCGTGAAATCAAGGTCGTAGCCTCCGCTCCGCTCGGCCGCAGGGATTTGCCGGTGAACGCACCCTGATCGCCGCAGCGCTCGGCGTCGAGGCAGTGCACTCGAATGCGATTGCGGAAACCGCTGTGCTGGATGGAATTCTCTCGATCAGCGACCCCGCCGCTTCGCGGCCCGGTTCGCTGATGGCCTGATACCGTCGCAATCCGTCGTCGGACACCCGCACGCACTTCACCAGGCTGCGCACCGAGGTATGCCCGGCCACTTCATCGACATCGGAGTCGATGCGCCTCCTCCGCAGCGTGGGTGAGCCGGGAATGACGCAACTGATGCAGCGTGTAGAGACCATCGGAGTAGTCGGCGGTACGCGCTTCGAACAGTTCGGCCGCGCGCCAGCCCGGAACCCCGATAGGCCCGCCTGACGGACCGCTCGTCCGAGCGATTCGCCATTGATGGGAAGGTTCGCCGGAGCTGGGGGGCGGCGGTGGGAGATTATCCGTCTTCGGAGCCTGACCCAGTTTCTCGGATGGAAAGAGATCGAATATGGACATTCAAAGCATCATCAGCTTGCTGCTCAGTGCGGGCAGCAGTGTTCTCGGCCTCGGAAGCAGCGTGCTGAGCCTCTGACCACTTTCCGACGTCCGGCGTTTCCGCATCTGCTCCCGCACGGCCTCGGTTCTCATGACCTTGGCCTGCATCCGCGGATTGCCGGCGTCGTCACAGACCAAGACCCTCCGCGGTATCGCCACCGCTGGTCCATCGACTCCCGGCGAGACTCCACTCTGGTGGTCAACGCGCTGGACATGGCGATCCCCGTGGGGCAGAGGCGGAGCGCTTATCACAGCGCGAGGCTGACGCCCCATCGTTGTGCGTACGGCAATCGAGTGTCGCGCCAGGGTTTTCCAGGTCAGCCACGGTGACATGGCGAGCGCACCCGGCACGGTGTCGCCCGCTCGCGGCTTATTCAGCGACACGGCCGCGTTGTTCGTATCATGTTGGGCGCCTGCAATATTCGCGGCGCAGGCGGGGGAGCGCCAGGCAGGCACACACCGCGGTGACACCCCACAGGATGTGCCATGGTGGGAGTGACTTCATTGTGGCTCTTCTCGATCGGGGGAGTCGTCGCTGCGCGGCGGTGTCGCGGTTGGTTCGATCTCTGGTCGGGGCGCGACAGCGGTCCGAGGGACGCTGTGGCCGGGCGCACTCGGGCGCGTGCGTGGCGGCCGGCCGTTCAAAAGCGCCAACCGTGCGTTGTAGGCGTCGAGGGCAGCTTGTTCGTGGTCGACATCGGCATCGATGGTGGTCGTGCCGAGCAGTGCGCGGTGGCGGATACCGTCGAGCCAGGGGCCGAGCCCGGTATCGCGGTCGGCGACGCGGATCCATTGTCCGGCAACGGTAATCATGATCAGCATCATCAATCCGTCACCGCCGAGCCACATGATGATCCCGGCGAGGTTCTGGTCGGCCAGCGCGCTCGGACCCCAGTCGCGGGAGCCGGCATAGGCAGGGGCGAGCACGGTCGACGACATCATCAGGGTGACGCCGACGAGGGTGTCGGGTCCGACGCAGATGGCGAGCACGACGAAGCGTAATCCGTGCGGCCACTCGGGCTCGACGTTCAGTTCGTCACCCGCGAGGGGTAGCAGCAGCAGATAGCCGGTGACCAGGTAGAGCGCGAGTTCGCTGTCGTGAATCCACATGTGCGTCGACATCGCCTGCTGGAATCCGGTCAAGTGGGTGAGCAACAGGACAGCGCTGTAGAGCGGCACGGTGAACCGCGCGGAGACCAGGATCCGGAAGACGCGGCTCGCTCGGAACCGGTCGATAGCTGTGGCGGCTCCCGAGGCGTCGTGCAGAAGGCGGATCGGCTGTGCCCACACCAGCAGCGCGGGAATGACCATGATCAGCAACAGGTGCGCCACCATGTGCACCGAAAACAGCGCGTGCGAGTACGTCGCGAGCGCACTGTCGACTGCCACGATCACCAGCATCAGTGCGGCCAGCCAGCACACCGTGCGCAGCAGAGGCCAACGCAGCCTTCGGCGCGCTGCTCGCCATGCCAGGAGCAGGTAGCCCGGCTGCGGCGGCCACGACGAGTGTGCCCACGGCAGGCGACCACGTCCAGGTACCGAAGATCGTGGCCGCGGTCGGCGCGGGGATGCCGGACATGCCGGTCACTGTCGATCGCCAAATACGAGCATTCTACAATTGTTGCACTGTGCATGTGTGGACTGGTTCGAGGGTGGTCGGGATGGGTGTGAGGCCCTCGGAAGTAGCGGGCGGACGGTGGTGGTCGCTGCCGTTGCCGGGGCGGACACCGTGGCGAGAGTGGCTGCGGGAAAGTCGCGGCGGCTTGGTGGTGCTCGCGCTGGTCATCGGTGCGGGTGCGGGTGGCGGTGCGATCGTTTTTCGTTGGCTGATAACGACTTTCACTCGGATCCTGTCCGGGTATGCGGACTATTCGGCCGCCGGGCACGTATCGAATCCGCATGTGGAATTCCTCGGGCCGTGGTTCGTGGTGCTGGCTCCGGTGGTGGCCGGGCTGGTGTATGGGCCGCTGGTGTACCGGTTCGCGCCCGAGGCCCGCGGCCACGGCGTACCGGAGGTGATGTATGCCGTCGCCGAGCGGGGCGGGCGGATTCCACCGCAGGTGACCGTCGTGAAGGCACTGGCCTCAGCGCTGTGTATCGGCGGTGGCGGTTCGGTGGGCCGGGAGGGCCCGATCGTGCAGATCGGCTCGGCATGGGGGTCGAGTATCGGGCGGTTGACCCGGATCTCTGAGCGGCGCTTGCGGATACTGGTGGCCTGCGGCGCGGCGGGAGGGATCGCCGCGACGTTCAACGCGCCCATCGCCGGACCGTTCTTCGCGATGGAGTTGATCCTGCGCGATTTCGCCGCCGAATCCTTTGGTGCGGTGGTGCTGTCGAGTGTGACCGCGAGTGTGATCGGTCGTGCCGCTCTCGGCAGCGAGCCATTCCTGGACCTGCCGGCCTTCGGCCTGCGCTCCGGCTGGGAATACGGCGCATTCGCCCTGCTCGGTGTGATAGTCGGTCTGGTCGGCGTCGTTTTCACGCACGTGCTGTACCGGATCGAGGACGTGTGCGATTGGGTCTGGCGGGGGCCGGAGTGGCTGCGGCCCGCCGTCGGTGGCCTGCTGCTGGGGGGCCTGCTGCTGGTGTTACCGCAGATGTACGGCGTCGGCTATCCGGTGCTGGGCAACGCCATCGGCGGTCACTATGTCCTGTGGATGCTGGTCGTGCTGATGGCCGGGAAGATGCTCGCGACGAGCCTCACCATCGGGATCGGCGGTTCGGGTGGAGTGTTCGCGCCCTCGCTGTTCATCGGCGCGATGGGTGGCACCGCATTCGGCGTCGTTGTCCATCATCTGTTCCCGGGTGCGACCGCGGCGCCCGGTATGTACGGACTCATCGGAATGGGCGCCGCGTTCGCGGGCGCGACGCGGGCCGCGATCACCGCGGTCATCATCCTGTTCGAGCTGACCGGTGAGTATTCGATCATCCTGCCGCTCATGCTGGCCGTGGTCGTAGCCACCGGAATCTCCCGGGTGGCCTCGAAGGAGACGATCTACACCCTCAAATTGACCCGCCGTGGCGTCGATCTGGATGCAGCACACGCGGGCCCGGCCGGTCGGCTCGACCGGATCCGGGTCGCGGAGGTGATGGAGCCGTGTCCGGAACCGGTCGCGGCCGACACCACCGTCGACGGCGTCAGTCGAATCGTCTGGACATCGGCCCACGCGATGGTGCCTGTCGTGGGGGCGGACGGAAGATACCGCGGTTGCGTCACCGCCGCGGCGGTGGCCGAAACACTCGCCGACACCGAATCGGCGGACACCACAGTCGCCGACTTGGCGGTGCTGCCTCCGACGGTCATCGAAACCGCCACGCTCGCAACCGCTCTCGACGCGCTGACTGGACAGCCGGGCACCGGGATACCGGTCGTCAACGATGTCGGTGACACGGTGATCGGCTGGCTCACCCACAGCGCCGTACTCGGCGCACTGCACGATGGGTCTGCCGCAGATCGGGCCCATGCGTCGCAGTCGGCGGCGCGTGTGCAGTCCGGGCCCGCCGACGTCGGCGCAGCGCGCACCGTTTCGGGCGGACGTCAGAGCTGATAACCCTCGATATCCTCACCGGGAGGCGGTTCGCCACCAGCGGCGGTGAAGGCGGTCAGCGCCTGCACCAACCCTGCCCGGTCGGCGACGGGCATCTTGGCGGCCACGGCGGCGATCTCGTTGCGCCGGTGAGCGGTGGCGGTGTCCACCACATGCCGTCCACG
Organism: Nocardia sp. 852002-51101_SCH5132738; assembly: GCF_001665695.1. Lineage (NCBI taxonomy): Bacteria > Bacillati > Actinomycetota > Actinomycetes > Mycobacteriales > Nocardiaceae > Nocardia > Nocardia sp. 852002-51101_SCH5132738. The sequence continues at coordinate 14,153 of NZ_LZML01000137.1, forward strand.
TTCGGTGAGTGCAACGATCTGCTCCCGACGCGAATTCGGATTCGTCCGCCGGTCCAGCAGACCGCCGGTGACCAAGCGGTCCACCATGCGGGTGGCCGTGGAGGGCTGCACATTGAGCAAACCGGCCAGCGTGGCGACATTCGAAGGCCCCCGGCTGGACAGGATCACCAGCGTCCGGAATTGCGGGATCGTGATCGTCTCGTCGACCGCCGCGATCGACCGTGCCGACATCGCCACCAGAAGCCGAGAGGCCGTCAGCAATGCGTCGGTCAACTGATCGATGTCGTGTGCCGCGTCGGCACCGGTCTTCGTCACGGTCACCTCCCTTGGCTGCATCCGTTCAACCCGTTTTGGTGAGATATGGGCCGATAGCCGAATCATATTGTCCGGTCCTCGGTAGGCGCGACAGGCGTCATCCCTGCCGCTGGGTCGATGATGGTGTAAATGACGACCAGATCGCGTGCCCAGGCTTTCAACATGGCCGCCGCCGAGTACGCGGCCAGTCGACCCTCCTATCCGCCCCAGCTTTTCGACGCGATCGAAGAGGTGATCCGGCGTGCCCAGGCAGCCCGGCAGAAAGTGGGTACGACCCGGATTCGAATCTGCTGGAGCGGCTATCCGCATTCTCGATGTCGCCCCTCGGCGGCCACGATGGACAGGAGCGGAGCATGCGCCAGGCCCGACACGATCACCCGGATCGGCCGGTACGGTTTTCGATCGGCGACGAGGTGCTTGTAATCGATAGTCGTTATGAAACGGCATCCATCGTGAACGACGTGCTCATCGCGTTGTGGTTCACCATCGGCAGCGCATTGTTCCTCTCCGAGCCCACTCAGGTCGCGGGCACCTGGATGTTCCTGATCGGGTCGATACAGTTCCTGATCCGCCCGGTCATCCGGCTCGGGCGTCGAATTCACTTGCGGCGCTTGGGCAGCGACGCCGGACATCGGGCCGCCGACTATGATTATTGAGTTCAGCGCGGTCCCGTCCAGCGCCGTCGATCGGCAGCGCGCCCCCGGTGGACTGCGGTACCAGCTTCGCAATCGGTCGGCCTGTTCGGCCACACCAAGGGGCGACGCCAACGAAACCGTCGCCTGCCTCCTCGACGACGTGCCCATCCTGATTCCCGCGATAGCAGCCGACCCCGGCGACGTTCTGAATTAGCTTGCGGCCCAGGGTGTCTTATTCACAGCATGAGAGGGGCTGGTTTCGACCCATCGCCTTCGGCAAGGGCGGTGTCGGAAAATCCAGGGTGACCGTGAATCTCGCCGTGGCCTGGTCTGTTGAACGGCTACTTGCCGTTCGGAAACGATGCCGAAGCCGCCAGGAATGTGTTGTAACTGCGCCGCCGCGTTTCCCAATCGCGGATCGCACGGACGCGGTGGCAACCGCGCATGATCGAACACTCGTGCCGCCGAGAACGGTGCTGCGCGCGGCGGTGTGGACTCCCACTCTTCTGATCCGCAGTCAGCCGGGATTTACACCTTATCTCCGGCAGCGATCAGCCGTGCATGACCACCTCGAGGCGGGAAGCGTCGGGGAAGTGGGTACCGAGCGTGGTCAACTCGATCGCGATCCGCCCCGGGCCGGGGGCGAAGGATATCGAGTTGGTCTCGTTGTGGAACATGTGCCGGGACACGCTACCCACCCCACCGCTGTCCAAATTGCGCCAGTTGACGACCGCGACCAGCGACGACCCGCATCCCGCGCTGCCGGTGCCGGCGATGTCGTCGGTTTGGTAGCCGATGGAGACCTGGTTGCTGTCATCGAAGATGTTGGCCTTGGCGTCGATGGTCGTCGCGCACGGGCCGCCATCGAACTGTGCAGTCAATGTCGGCATACCGGTGTGCGACTCGGCTGAGGCCGGCGTGGCCTGAAACAGAAGCGCACTACCGACGGCAGCGAGGATGGAAACAAGGGAAGAAGCGTGCATGGTGTCCTCTCGCAGTTCAGGCCCTACACGCTATCGACACACGGGTTCAGGTTCCATCGACCGCACCATCCCGAGTCCACTTTGGCCGGTAGGCGCCGGCGCATCCGTGCAACTTGCGGGTCAGCCCGAAGATGCCCTCGGTGGGTGCGTCGGATTGGGTTACATCCCGAACCGACACTGTATGAATGGGTTTCAGCCAACTCCATACCCGACGGATCCGCGTAGTCCTCAGGTTGCAGGAGTTCTCGCGTGCATTCGAATCGAAGGCGGTCGTGTCCGCTACCTCGAAGCCGACCTCATCGACTGGCTGCGGCACCTGGAACAGCACGGCGGTAGCTACACCCGCACGTCGGCGCAGGTCCGCACGATCGATGAATGCCTGCAGGCGTTCGAGCGACAGTGGGCGGTGAACCGACGCAAGGGCACCGTGCGTCGCAACAGCAAGCACCGGGAGAAGGTGAAGCTGAAGCTCACCGACAAGATGAGCGCGACCTTCGAAATGTTCGCCTGCCAGGATGCGATCAAGCTGGAGACCGAACTTCCTACATCACCGATATCGAGTATCTGTCGCCGTCGGTGGCGTATCGCCATCACGTCATCCTCGGCATGATCTTCCGGGAGCAACCCTGCAAGGGCTGTTCGACGTGTGCCCGATGACCGGGGTGCCCGCGCGGACACCACCGCCGCGAACGGGCAGCGAGCGTTGACCGCGGACGAGTGCGCGGAACTGCCGATCATTCTCGGAGACGCCGGATCTCAGCCCCGCGGGCACGACCACGTTCTGCCCATCTCTCTGCTGCTGCTGGGTACCGGTGTGCGTTTTGGCGAGGGGCTGGCCGCACGGCGGTGCGATATGCCCGAGCTCGACGACCCCGCAGTGGAACGCGCGCGGTCTTTCATGTCTGTTGGACGATCGTGAAGCGGGACAACATGCCGCCGTTCCGGCAGGACGGCCGTAAGTGTGGTGCGCGCAGTGATTACTGCATTGTCATGCCGATATGGCTCAGGCGGAGATGAGAGTGCGGAAACGGGTGTGCAATCCGGCGAGCGAGGACGAGCATCTGTTCATGAGCGGCGACCGCATTGTCTACACCGCTCTCGCCCACTACGCGCTGGCTGTGATGCGGGAGGGCACCGCGCTGGATTGATTCTGCTGGGCCCCTGCGTGACGCCGCGGCCACCGAGGTCGCCGGACGCAGCGGGGACAAGGCGAGGGCCAGTGCACAATTGGGCCATTCGGAAAGGTCGTCGACCGCAACGCATCACTACATCGACAAGCGCGGGTTCGAGCGCAAGGCCGTCGACAACTCCCAGTGGTTGGAGTACCTGAATCCCAAAAGTGACGGTAAAGTAACGAATCTGGCTCGATTCCCACAGTCGGCAGCCGCCTGACCTGCGGAAATGTTTCGAGTCAGCGCAATCCGATCGTTATGTCGGGTGATCGATCCGATGGGAAATATATGAGATTCACCAATATTGTCGGTACCTCGCTGATCGCTATCGCGGCGACGAGCATCGCCTACGGTACCGCTTACGCCGAGCCCGCCGCGCCCGCGCCGGCTCCGAGCCAGGTGCAGACCCAGCAGAGCCCGGCCGTGCAAGGCACGGACCAGGGTGTCGGCTACACCACCGAACTCGCCGATATGGGCAACAAGATCGTCACCACGGTGACGGGTGGCAAGTTCGCCCTCACCTCGGACAAGTCGGCGGTCACCCTGACCAACGACAAGGGTGCCGTGGTGATGAGCTACCCGCTTTCGGCCAAGGGCCCCAACGGCACCTCCGTCGCCGCCGCGGTGAACGAGGACGGCACCAGCCTGACGCTGACCCCCCAGGGGCAGCCGATCTCGTCGGTGAAGAACATCTCCGGTCAGGACTGGTTCTTCTCCGAGTTGCAGCACGCCTCGCTGGGTGCCGCCGTGGGCGCGGTGATCGGCTTCCTGGTCGGCCTGCTGTTCATCGGCATCGGCTCGATCCCGGGTGCGGTGCTGGGTGGTGTGATCGGCCTGCTGGTCGCGGGTGGTCAGCCGCTGATCGACTCCGCCTTCGCCTACTTCAGCGGCAACTGACACCGGAAGTGCTGCGACACTGAAGGTTCTGATTCTCGGCGGCACCCGGGAAGCCCGGCAGCTGGCCGAAATCGTCTCCGGCGAGCGAGGATTCGACATCGTCTCCTCGCTCGCCGGACGTGTGCGTAAACCGGTCCTGCCCGCCGGTGCGGTGCGCATCGGCGGCTTCGGTGGCGTCGAGGGGCTGCGGAACTGGCTGGCGGACAACGCGATCGAGGCGGTCGTCGATGCCACTCATCCCTTCGCGGGCACCATCTCCGCGCATGCGGCCGCCGCGGCACGAGCGGGTGGGGTGCCGATCGTGCACCTGCGCCGGCCGGGCTGGTCCGAACAACCCGGTGACCGGTGGTCGCGGGTGCCGGACCTGGCGGGCGCCGCCCGCGCCGCGGCCGACTTCGACCGCGTCTTCCTCACCATCGGCCGCCAGGGCGTGGCCGCTTTCGCCGAGCTCGATGAGCCGTGGTTTCTCATCCGCGCCATCGACCCGCCCACCGGACCCGTTCCGCCGCATCATCTTCTGCTTCTCGCCCGCGGCCCGTTCACCGTGGCGGAGGAAATCGATCTGCTGCGCGAGCACCGCATCTCCGCGATGGTGACCAAGGACAGCGGCGGCGACCTCACCGCCGCCAAGCTGACTGCCGCACGAACGTGCGGCATTCCGGTCGTAGTCGTCGACCGGCCGCCCGTGCCCGCCGGTGTCGAGTGCGCGGAATCCGTTGCGGCGGCCTGGGACTGGTTGAACGCGCTGCGAGGCTGAGGCTCGCGCCACCACGCGCCGTCCGGCCCGCGCCGTACCGTAGCAGCGAGACCACGCCGACCCGTGTGGCCTTACCGGTCGGCCGCGACCCTCGCCGTGTTGTCCTGCGCGGCCTGCCCGTACCGCCTCGAGGTGAATACCCGCGTTCCGTGCGGGGTTTCGACCGTGGCGGTGGTGGACGCGCCGATGATGAGCAGCGTGCGCATATCGACCTCGTCCGGATTCAGCTCGGCGAGGGTCGTCACATGCACCGATTCGGCAGGCCCGCCCACATCGCGCCCCAGAACCACCGGGGTGTCCGGGCCGCGATGCTCGAGGACGAGTTCACGCAGGACGTCCACCTGCCATCGCCGCTGAGTGGAGGCAGGGTTGTAGATCGCGATCGCCATATCGGCCGCGGCGACCGCCGAAATCCGTTGTGCCACGGTCTCCCACGGCTTGAGACGGTCCGAGAGCGAGATCATCGCGAAGTCGTGGCCGAGCGGCGCGCCGATGCGGGCGGCCACGGCGCTGGCCGCGGTGACCCCGGGCAGCACCCGAACCGGCACATCGCGCCACTGCGGATCGGCCGATTCCTCGACCACCGCCGCGGCCATCGCGAACACCCCGGGATCGCCGGAGGACACCACCACCACGCGCGCCCCGGATTTCGCGAGATCCAATGCCATGGCCGCGCGTTCGGATTCGACCCGGTTGTCGCTGAGATGGCGGCGCTGCCCGGGGCGGACCGGCACCCGATTCACGTAGGTGGTGTAGCCGACGATATCGGTCGCCGCCGCGAGGGCGCGGGTGACCTCGGGCGTGGTCCATTGCGCGGAGCCGGGGCCCAGTCCCACGACGACGACCTCGCCGACCTCGTGAACGTCCGATCCGTCCGAATCACCGTGAGCCGCAGCGGGTTCGGTCGTGGTGAACGGTATCTCGGTGGTCGGTGCGGGCCCGGGCACCACGGTGATCGCGAAGTACGGCACATCGGCGTCGGAGACGTCGGCGGCGCGCAGGATCCGCTGCCGTCCGGTGCTGGCTCGTTCCACGTAGTAGGCGTCATCGAGCCGCCCGGCCTTCGACAGCGCTTGCCGCACAGCGGGATAGGTGCGGCCGAGCTTCATGATCGCCGCGGCGTCGGCGTCGGCGAGGCGTTCGGCCAGCTGATCCGGCGGCATGGTCCCGGGCAGCACCGTCAGCACCTGCTCACCCTCAACCAGGGGTGTGCCGAGCGCGGCCGAGGCGGCACTGACCGAGGTGATGCCTGGGATGATCTCCGCGGGGAACCGGTCGGCCAGGCGCCGGTGCATATGCATGTACGAGCTGTAGAACAGTGGATCGCCGGCCGCCAGGAGCGCCACGGTGCGGCCCGCGGCGAGATGTCCGGCCAGGAGCTCGGCGGCACGTTCGTAGAACTCGTCGATCGCGCCCTGATAGCCGCCCGGATGGTCGGTGGTCTCGGTGGTCACCGGATAGACCAGATGTTCCTCCAGCTGTCCCGGCCGCATGTACGGCGCCGCGATCGAGCGGGAGATGCTGCGACCGTGGCGGGCGCTGTGGAAGGCGATGACGTCGGCGGATTCGATGACGCGAGCCGCCTTCACGGTCACCAGCTCCGGATCCCCGGGCCCGAGCCCCACGCCCCACAACTTCCCGGGAGCCACGTCCTGAGCACTCATTCCTGCTCGCTCGCGATCGCGTTCAGGGCGGCGGCGGTGATGGCGCTGCCGCCGCGCCGGCCGTGCACGGTGAGGTATTCGATGTCACCGTATTCGGCCAGGGCCTGTTTGGATTCGGCGGCGCCGACGAAGCCCACCGGAATGCCGAGCACCGCCGCGGGGCGGGGTGCGCCGGCGTCGAGCATGTCCAGCAGATGGAACAGCGCGGTCGGGGCATTGCCGATCGCGACCACGGCGCCGTCGAGGCGATCACGCCACAATTCCAGTGCCGCAGCCGATCTCGTATTGCCCATCTCCCGAGCCAGCTGCGGTACCCGCGGATCGGCGAGCAGGCACAGCACCTCGTTGTCGGCCGGCAGCCGTTTGCGGGTGACGCCGGAGGCGACCATGGTGGCATCGCACAGGATCGGCGCGCCGCGGCGCAGCGCGGCGCGGGCCGCCGCCACGACCTGCGGGGTGTGCGAGATATCGGTGGTCAGATCGACCTGTCCGCACGCGTGGATCATGCGCACCACCACCTGCGCGACATCGGCCGGGAACCGCGCCAGATCGGCTTCGGCCCGGATCGTCGCGAACGAGCGCCGATAGATCTCGGCCCCGTCGGTGAGGTAGCTGGTACGCACATCGGACATGGGCATCACCCTAGCGGTGAGAATCCGGGCCCCGAGCGGCAGCGTGGGCGAGGAGCCGCCCGGCCCGCGACATCGAGCCGCCCCGCGACATCAGAACGGCAACCGCGCCCGCCACGGCGATTCGGCCGGATCGTGCAGGGGATTGGCGAAGACGAGATAGCGGAACAGGGCCAGCGCCCCGGTGAGCAGTAGCACCGCGAGCGGGACCTCGGCGAGCACGGCCGTCGCGATCGACACCCGGATGTCGTCGGGACCGGCGGTGGTCGTGTCGAACCAGGCGTCGGCGAGCAGCAGCACCCCGGTGCCGGAGGCCGGCAGGATCACCAGCGCCCGCCGCCGCCAGCCGAGGTAGGCGGTGGTCGCCATCATCACGACCAGCAGGATGTCGAAGCCGATCCACACCAGCGCCCAATGATTCGCGTCGTAGTCCTGCGGCAGTGTGAACCCGAGGTAGACCAGCCACGGGATCATCGCGACCGAACCGCCGACCATCAGCGACAGCCGTAGTCCGCGGGCCACGCGCACCCGGCGCGGATGCGGCCGCACCCGGTCGGGCCGCAGCCGCGCGACCAGTTCGAGCCGCTGGGGGAGCGAGAGCTGTGCGATCTGCGCATCGGAGAGCAGGCCGGCGGTGGACGGCGACTGATCCGCGGACGAGTCCATCGATCCAGTGTGCGCGAAGTACGGCGTTGTCGGGACGTGCCGGCAGGAGCCGTCGGCCACGACCATCCGATCGGCGGCGCTACGGAATGGGAGAGCGTCGCGGCGAGGTGCCTCAGCGAGTCGCGCCCGGCGGTGAGATGGTAGCGAAGTCAGTCGTCCGCGCGAGGTCCGATGATGCGATAGCCGCCGGATTCGGCGACCACCTCGGTCACCGGCCCGGCCGGACGCCCGCATTGCCGATCGCAGCCGGACCAATGCTGCCGGCCGGCGACGACCACCTGATCGGCCGCGACGCCCGACAGGTCCGGCGCCGGGGCGCCGGCCGGGAGCACGCGGCCGGACATGACGGCCTCGGCCGCGTCGGCCCGCACGTCCGTCAGTGATTTCGCGCAGCCAGGTCGCCCGGCGCACGCCGTCACCGCGAGCCACGGTGAGTTCGCGTCGAAGATCAGGCCCATCGGCGCGAGCACCCGCACCACCTGTTCGGCCGTCCACTCGTCCATATCGGCCAGGACGAGGCTGCGCCAGGGGGTGATCAGAATCGGATGTTCCACCGCCGCAACGAATTCCGCGGTCCGGGCGGGCAGGGCGCCCAGCGGCACCCCCGCCCCGAGCGCGACCCGGTCGTCGGCCTGGGTGAGCCATCCGATCGGAATATCCTGGCGGGCAACGAGATCCATCGGTTCAGCGGTCGGTTCCAGAGCCAATTCGGCCAGGATCCGGGCCGGGCCGTCGGCGACCTCGCGTAGCCGCCACTGCTCGCCGCGCATCCGCTGGAAACCGTGGGCCGCCGCCAGCATCGTGTCCACCGCCCGGTCGGCGCCGATCCGCGCGCCCGAATCGCGCCCGGCCAGGACCAGCGCGAACTCGGCCTCGTCGGTGGCGTGCACGCCGATATCGCCGCCGAGACCGCTGATGTCGCCGCGGCCGTCGTCGAGGGTGAACAGCACGCGCCCGGGCAGTGCGGCCAACTCCGGCGCCTGCCGCAGCTCCGCATCGAGTCGCGCGGCCAGCGGATGCACATCGCTCCAGCCGCCCACCCGGCCCGACAGCGGCGAGGCCACGATGTTGCGCACCCGCTCGTGGGTGGGCGCGGGCAGCAGCTCGGCCTGTTCGAGCCGCTCGGCCAGGGCCGCCGCATCGTGCATCTGCCGCAATTGCACATTGCCGCGGGAGGTCAGTTCGATACTGCCGTTGCCGAGCTCGTCGGCCGCCGCGGCCAGCACCCGCAGTTGATCGGGGGTGATCGCGCCGCCGGGCAGCCGGATCCGGGCCAGCGGACCGTCGGCGGCCTGATGCAGGCGCAGGACACCGGGGCAGGAGTCGGGGGCGGAGCGCGTCATGATGCCACCAGCCTACGAGCCGGGCGCGCGGCGAACGCGGGCGAGGCCGGGGCGCGTCCGCGGTTCACGGTGTCAGTGACCGCGCCTCAGGTGCAGGCGGCGTCGCGGATCGTGCGACGTGCGGGACGGTTCGAGCGGGGCGGCCGGCCAGGAGGGATCGAAGAGCAGGCTGGGGCCTGCGTGGTGGGCGACCCGGTCGTGGTGGGCGGTCGCGCCGAACAGGCTCATCCCGCCGAGGAAGGCGGCGGCGCAGATCGCGCCGGAGACGAGAGCCCAGCCGCGATGGCCGCTCGCGGCCGCGGTGAGTCCCATCGCCAGGCTGCCGAATCCGATCAGAACGCAGAAGTAGCTGGTCCAGGCGACCATACGGTTGCGCCGCACCCAAGGCGGGGTGGCGGGCATCGGCTCACCGGTCCTTCGGGCTGCTCTCGTCCCGGGCGCGGATCACGGCCTGCCACAGCTGGTCGTCGACGTAACTGTCCGACAACAGATGTGGTGTGTCGTGGCGTTCGACGTGGTCGCGGCGGACCGTGGACTCGAAGACCAGCAGCCCGAAGATCGCGACCGCCGCACAGGCGCCCGCGGCGATGAGCAACAGCCCGCCGTGACCCCCGGCCGCAGCGGCCAAAGCCATTGCCAGCAATGCAACAGCAACCATCATGCATGTAATTCCCGACCAGGCGGCAAAGCGGTTCCGCCTGCTCCATCCCGGTGAGTTCGGCATATTCACAGCGTACGCCGCGGGATCGGATCGGGAAATACCGGTCACAGCAGTGCGATAGCATCCGGGGGCTCGCCGATACGAGGAAAGCCGGTGCAATTCCGGTGCGGTCGCGCCACTGTGACAGTCAGACCCTCCGGGCGGGCGGCCGTATCCGCTATGGGCGCGTCACCCGAGGAGAACCGTGATTCTGCTGCTGTCCACGTCCGACACCGATCTGCTGTCCGCGCGCGCGAGCGGCGCCGACTATCGGCTCGCCAACCCGGCCCGGCTGCTGGTCGAGGATCTGCCGGGACTGCTCGAGGGCGCCGATCTGGTCGTGGTGCGCATCCTGGGCGGTCGCCGCGCCTGGGAGGAAGGGCTGGACGCGGTCCGCGCCGCGGGGATCCCGCTGGTGGCCCTGGGCGGCGAAATGGCGCCCGATGCCGAACTGATGGAGTGCTCGACGGTCCCGGGTGGCGTGGCCGCGGACGCGCACAACTATCTGGCCGCGGGCGGGCCCGGCAATTTGCGGCAGCTGCACAACTTCCTGTCCGACACCGTGCTGCTGACCGGTCACGGATTCGAGCCGCCGGTCCAGCTGCCCTCCTGGGGTGAGCTCGACCGCGCGCCGAAGGAGTTGTCCGGCAACGATTCCCGGCTCGCCGACGCGCCGACGGTGGCTGTGTTGTACTACCGCGCCCAGCACCTGGCCGGCAATACCGCCTACGTGGAGGCGCTGTGCCGAGCGCTGGAACAGGCCGGCGCCCGCCCGCTGCCGCTGTACTGCGCGTCGCTGCGCAACGCCGAACCGGATCTGCTCGACACGCTGCGCCGCGCGGACGCGCTGGTGGTGACCGTGCTGGCCGCGGGCGGCACCAAACCCGCGACCGCGGCCGCCGGCGGTGACGACGAGGCCTGGGATATCGGCGCGCTCGCCGACCTGGATGTGCCGATCCTGCAGGGGCTGTGCCTGACCAGCGGCCGGGACCAGTGGGCGGACAACGACGACGGACTCTCGCCGCTGGATGTCGCCACCCAGGTCGCGGTGCCGGAATTCGACGGTCGGATCATCACGGTGCCGTTCTCGTTCAAGGAGTTCGACGCCGACGGTCTGTCGACCTATGTGCCCGATGCGGAGCGGGCGGCGCGGGTCGCGGGCATCGCGGTGCGCCACGCGCGGCTGCGGCATCTGCCCGTGGCGCAGCGCCGGATCGCGCTGATGCTGTCGGCGTATCCGACCAAGCACGCCCGCATCGGCAATGCCGTCGGGCTGGACACCCCCGCCAGCGCGATCCGGCTGCTGACCGAGATGCGCACGGCCGGTTACGATCTCGGCGCGCCGGGCGAGGTTCCGGGGCTCGAGGAGCGCGACGGCGATGCGCTCATCCACGCGTTGATCGCCGCCGGTGGTCAGGATCCGGACTGGTTGAGCGCGGAACAGTTGGAGGGCAATCCGATTCGCATCGGCGCCCGGCAGTACTCGGCCTGGTTCGCCACCCTGCCCGAGAGATTGCGCACCGCGGTCGTCGAGGCCTGGGGGCCGCCGCCGGGCGAACTGTTCGTCGACCGCTCCGCCGATCCGGACGGCGAAATCGTCATCGCCGCACTGCGTTTCGGCAATATCGTGCTGCTGGTGCAGCCGCCGCGCGGCTTCGGCGAGAATCCGGTCGCGATCTACCACGATCCGGATCTGCCGCCCAGCCACCACTATCTGGCGGTGTACCGGTGGTTGTCCGCGGCGGCCGGCGAGGGCGGATTCGGCGCCGACGCGATGGTGCATCTGGGCAAACACGGCAATCTGGAATGGCTGCCCGGCAAGACGCTGGGGATGTCGGCGGCCTGCGGCACCGACGCCGCCCTCGGCGATCTGCCGCTGATCTATCCGTTCCTGGTCAACGATCCCGGTGAGGGCACCCAGGCCAAGCGCCGCGCCCACGCCACGCTGGTCGACCACCTCATTCCCCCTATGGCCCGCGCGGAGACCTACGGCGATATCGCTCGCCTGGAACAGTTGCTCGACGAGCACGCCAACATCTCGGCGCTGGATCCGGCCAAGCTGCCCGCGATTCGCCAGCAGATCTGGACCCTGATGCGGGCCGCGAAGATGGACCACGACCTGGGGCTCGAGGAGCGACCGGACGAGGACACCTTCGACGACATGCTGCTGCACGTCGACGGCTGGCTGTGCGAGATCAAGGATGTGCAGATTCGCGACGGCCTGCACATCCTTGGGCAGGCCCCGGCCGGCGAGGGCGAACTGGATCTGGTGCTGGCCATGTTGCGCGCCCGCCAGCTCTGGGGTGGGGAAGTCGCGGTGCCGGGGCTGCGCGAGGCGCTGGGGCTCGACGAATCCGGGGAAGAATCGCGCGAGCGAGTCGATGTCGTCGAGCAGCGCGCCCGGACGCTGCTGGCCGCACTGCAGGCCGCGGAGTGGTCGCCGGCGGCGGTGGAGGAGCTGGTGGCTCGCCACGAACCCGCCGCTCCGGACACCCTTGCGGCCGTATTGCGCTTCGCCGCAACCGAAGTCGTGCCCCGATTGCGGCAGACCGGAGTCGAGATCGAGCGGATCCTGCACGCCCTGGACGGTGGATTCATCCCGGCCGGGCCGAGTGGTTCGCCGCTGCGCGGTCTGATCAACGTGCTGCCGACCGGGCGGAACTTCTATTCCGTGGATCCGAAGGCGGTGCCGTCGCGGCTGGCCTGGGAGACCGGCCAGGCGATGGCGGATTCGCTGCTCGAGCGCTACCGCTCCGATCACGGCGACTACCCGCGATCGGTCGGGCTCTCGGTGTGGGGCACCTCGGCCATGCGGACCGCCGGTGACGATATCGCCGAGGTGTTCGCGCTGCTGGGGGTGCGGCCGGTGTGGGACGAGGCGAGCCGCCGGGTCACTCGCCTGGAGGTGGTCGACCTGGCCGAGCTGGGCCGCCCGCGCATCGACGTCACCGTGCGAATCTCCGGATTCTTCCGCGACGCGTTCCCGCACGTGCTGGCGCTGCTCGACGACGCGGTCCGGCTGGTCGCCGAGCTGGACGAACCGGCGGAATCGAATTACGTTCGCGCGCACACCGATTCTGATCTGGCCGAGCACGGTGACCGGCGCCGTGCCACCACCCGGATCTTCGGATCCAAACCCGGTACCTACGGCGCGGGTCTGCTGCAGTTGATCGACTCCAAGAGCTGGCGCACCGACGACGATCTGGCCCAGGTGTACACCACCTGGGGCGGCTACGCCTACGGCCGTGGCCTGGACGGCGCGCCGGCCGCCGACGATATGCGCGCGGCCTACCGGCGCATCGCGGTCGCGGCCAAGAACACCGACACCCGTGAGCACGACATCGCCGATTCCGACGACTACTTCCAGTACCACGGGGGCATGGTCGCCGCCGTCCGGGCGCTGACCGGCAAGAATCCCGAGGCCTACATCGGCGATTCGACGCGTCCCGACGCGGTGCGCACCCGCACCCTCTCCGAGGAGACCACCCGGGTGTTCCGCTCCCGCGTGGTCAATCCGCGCTGGCTCGAGGCGATGCGCCGGCACGGCTACAAGGGTGCGTTCGAGATGGCCGCGACGGTCGACTACCTGTTCGGTTACGACGCCACCACCAATGTCGTCGCCGACTGGATGTACGAAAAGCTCTCGGAGAGCTACGTTTTCGACGATGTGAACCGCAAGTTCATGACCGAGTCCAATCCGTGGGCACTGCACGGCATCGCCGAACGCCTGCTCGAGGCGGCCGAACGCAAACTGTGGGAGGCCCCGCAGCCGGAAACACTGGACCGGCTGCGGCAGATCTACCTCGAAACCGAGGGCGAACTCGAGTAGTGCGACCCGGTGCGGCCGCTACGTCGGCGGGCGCACCGGATCCTGCGCCGCGCGGCGGATGTGCGGGCGCGGGTTCGGCCCCTACCGTGGGGATATGACCTGGAACGAACTCGCACAGCAGAAGTACGTCCTGCTCACCACCTACAAGAAGGACGGCACGCCGGTCGGGGCCCCGGTCTGGGTGGCTCCCGACGGCGACCGGCTGGTGGTCTGGACCAATCCGAAGAGCTGGAAGGTGAAACGGCTGCACCGCAACGCCGCGGTGACGGTCCAGGCCTGCGACGCCCGCGGCCGCACGTCCGGATCGCCGGTGAGCGCCGGGACGGCGCGCGTCCTCGATGGCGACGGGACCGAACGGGTCCGCGATCTCATCGCCCACAAATACGGCGTGATCGGCACCCTGCTGATCCGCGGCCACAAGTTGATCTTCGGCAAGGATCGCTCGGTCGGGCTGGCGATCACCGCCCAACCGGCGGGGCAGTGACCACCGCCGATCGAGTGAGATCGTCTCGGATCAGGCTGGGGCAGAGGCGATTTCGATGCCGATCGTGCCCTTGCGGCCGCGCCGCAGCACGCTGCCGGTGACGATCAGCCAACCCATGAGCGAATACTTGCGCTTGATCAGCTGCCGGGTCCGGTCGCTGCCCTCCTCGTCGAGCACCCGGGCGGTGCCGCGCACGATCTCCCCGTGCGGCTTACCCGACACGCTGCAGGGCTGCAAGGTGACGTCCGGATTGCGCCGCACCCGCTTGACCTTCCAGGCCGCGGTCTCGGTCCAGACGTACAACTTCGCATCGTCGAGCGCCGCCCACACCGGGGTCGCGACCGGTGTGCCGTCCTTCTTGTAGGTGGTGAGCAG
>NZ_LZML01000138.1:0-3386 GCF_001665695.1 Nocardia sp. 852002-51101_SCH5132738
CCCACAAATCACCCTCGAACAAGAAGAGGGCCCTCCCCGATTAGGGAGGGCCCTGAGAGGGTGGCGGATGAAGGATTCGAACCTCCGAAGCTTGCGCGGCTGATTTACAGTCAGCTCCCTTTGGCCACTCGGGCAATCCGCCTTTCGCACTGTTGCCAGCGCGCAGAGCAGAATACAACGACCAGGGCGCCCGGATGCAAACCGGCTGGCCAGCGGGGGTGCCGTGACCGCTGCGCGGCGGCCGGGGTAGAAAGTTCCCTACCGGAGTTCCGGGTGAAATGTGAGCCGTCAGACAGGAGCGCAGCGTGGCCGATTCGTCATTCGATGTCGTCAGCAAGGTCGACCGGCAGGAGGTCGACAACGCCCTCAACCAGGCGGCCAAGGAGCTCAACACCCGCTACGACTTCCGCGGCACGGGTGCGAGCATCGAGTGGTCGGGTGAAGAGAAGATCGTGCTGTCGGCCGAATCCGAGGAACGGGTGAAGGCGGCGCTGGAGGTGTTCAAGGAGAAGCTGATCCGCCGCGACATCTCGCTGAAGGCCTTCGACGCGGGCGAGCCGGCGGCCTCCGGCAAGACCTACAAGATCACCGGAACCCTGGTCCAGGGCATCTCCCCGGAGAACGCGAAGAAGATCGCCAAGAAGATCCGCGACGAGGGCCCCAAGGGCGTGAAGGCGCAGATCCAGGGCGACGAACTGCGGGTCAGCGGTAAGAAGCGCGACGATCTGCAGGCCGTCATCGCCCTGCTCAAGGGTGCGGACCTGGACGTGGCCCTGCAGTTCGTCAACTACCGCTAGTACCTGCGGGGCCCGCCCGCCATGTGCTCGAGGCGCTGGATGCGTTCGCCCATGGGCGGGTGGGTGGAGAACCAGCGCGCCATCTTGTCGCCCGCCCGGAAGGGGTTGGCGATCATCAGGTGTGACTGCGCGGTCAGCTGCGGCTCGGGCGGCAGCGGCGCGGCCTGGGTGCCGCGTTCGAGTTTGCGCAGCGCCGAGGCCAGGGCCAGCGGGTCGCCGGTGAGTTCGGCGCCGTCCTGATCGGCCTGGTATTCGCGGGAGCGGGAGACGGCGAGTTTGATCAGGGTGGCGGCGATCGGGCCCAGCAGTGAGACCAACAACACGCCGAGGATGTTCGGGCCTTCACCGTCGCGGCTGCCGCCGCCGAACATGCTCGCGAAGAAGGCCAGGTTGGCGAGGCCGGAGATGACCGCGGCGAGGGCGCCGGCCACCGAGGAGATCAGGATGTCGCGGTTGTAGACATGCGACAGTTCGTGGCCGAGCACCGCGCGCAGTTCCCGTTCGTCGAGGATCTGCAGGATGCCGCTGGTACAGCACACCGCCGCATGGCGCGGGTTGCGACCGGTGGCGAACGCGTTGGGCGCGTTCGTCGGGCTGATGTACAGCCGCGGCATGGGCTGGCGCGCGGTGGTGGCCAGCTCGCGCACGATCTTGTACATCACGGGCGCTTCGAGTTCGGATACCGGCTGCGCGTGCATGGCCCGCAGGGCCAGCTTGTCGCTGCTGAAATAGGCGTAGGCGTTCATGCCCACGGCCAGCAGGATGGCGATGATCAGAATCGTGGGGCTGCGGAACATCGCACCTGCGAACACGATCAGTGCCGACAGGCCCACCATCAGCCCGAAGGTCTTCAAACCGTTCGCGTAACCATGCATGTCGGATCAACGATCGGCGGCGAACTCGGGTTCCGCCCGCGGTCCGGCTCTCCGCGCTGCGATATCGATCACACCAGCGCGAACCGGCTGTCCGGGCACCCCGTCGGCCGCCGCGACGGAAGGCTCAGCCGACCCGCTCGATGGTGTATCGGACCAGGCGTTCCAGCGCGTCGTTGGCCGGCTCCTGCGGCAGAGCCGAGAGTTCGGCGTGCGCGATATCGGCGTAGCCCTGCAGCTTCTGCTTGGCCAGCACCATGCCTCGCGAGCGCGAGAGCAGTTCCAGCGCCTCGGCGACCTCGTCGTCGGATTCCAGCGGCCGGGCCAGCAGCGTGCGCAGCCGGTCACCCTCGGCGCCCTCGTCGCGCAGCGCGTACAGCACCGGCAGGGTGTGCACACCCTCGCGCAGGTCGGTGCCTGGCGTCTTCCCGGACTGCTCGGATACCGAGGAGATGTCGATGATGTCGTCGGAGATCTGGAAAGCGGTGCCGACGGCGTCGCCCAGGCGTGCCAGCCGCTCGACGTCGTCGAGGCTCGCGCCGGAGAAGGTGCCGCCGAAGCGCCCCGACGCGGCGATCAGCGAGCCGGTCTTCTCCCACACCACCCGCAGATAGTGTTCGACCGGATCCTGAGATTTCTTGGCGCCCAAGGTTTCCCGCATCTGACCGGTGACCAGTTCGGCGAAGGTCTCGGCGATGATGCGCACCGCGTCCGGGCCGAGGGTGGACACCAGCCGGGAGGCGTGTGCGAAGAGGTAGTCGCCGGAGAGGATGGCGATGCTGTTGCCCCATCGGGAGTTCACACTGGGGGCGCCGCGGCGCATGGACGCCTCGTCCATCACGTCGTCGTGGTAGAGCGTGGCCAGATGCACCAGTTCCACCACCGTGCCGGCGGTGATCAGATCGGGGTCGGTCGGGCGCGGGCCGAGCTGGCCGGTGAGGATGGTGAACAGCGGCCGGAACCGCTTACCGCCGGCACGCGCCAGGTGCAGCGCGGCTTCCAGCAGGAAGTCCTCCCCATCGGAGAGCTCGCTGACCAGCAGCTTCTCCACCTCGTCGAGCCCGTTGCGCACGGTCGCCGCGAGCTCGGGATCGCCGAGATCGACCCCGGCAACCACGGTGCTTTCATCGCTCACAGCCGATGCACTCATGTCTTCTCCCAATGCCGCGTCCGTCCCCACACCGAAGAACCTAGCGTGTTGCCCTCCCCGCTCCCATGAACACCGTCACTCCGCCTGTGGCCTCCGCTTCGCTCCGGCGGGTTTTCGGCCCCTTGGGCCTCGATTTTTCCCTCCTCCGCTCAGTCGCTGCGCTCCCTCGCTCCGGCGGTCCGAAATCGAGGCGGGCCGAAAACTGGTTTGGAGCACCGTCCCGGAAGTGCATACCCAGAAGTCGGCAGCGGCTACCTGGTTCGACGGAATCTCTTCAGCGCTCACCCGGGTAGTGGTCTCCCGGCCCCTACCGATCGGCTCGGCCCAAAAGCCGCCCGAGCGAACCGGGAGCTGCACCTCTGCCACTATTGGGCTATGGGTTCAGCTCACGGCGGTTCGACAGCACCGGAACGGGAGGGCGGCACCGTCCTGCCCGAGCACGTCGAGGTGCTGGTGGTGGGTGCGGGACCGGCCGGTTCGGCGGCGGCGGCGTGGGCGTCGATACCGGGGAACCCGCGCGGATCGTCGAGGCGCACAAGGGGCTCGACGGTGGAAAATGTTCAACCT
>NZ_LZML01000139.1:0-33102 GCF_001665695.1 Nocardia sp. 852002-51101_SCH5132738
CGCGCAGATCGCGGCCCTGACCGGATGCGCCCTGGCGCTGGGCAGTGCGGCCTGTGTGGCGATGCTGGTCAGCGTGGGCGCCCGCCGGCCGCGGACCAGTGCGGCGGCGATGATGAGGACCGGCGCGGTCAGGTGCAGGGCGACCACCACCGGCAACGGCCCCATCCGCAGCGCCGCCACGTACAGCGCCAGATTGGCGGCCTCGAGCCCGCCCAGCCGGAAGTACAGCGCCGGATGAGCGGTCAGCGTCGCCCACGGGTGCTGTCCGCGCAGCCGCGCCCAGATCAGCAGCGGCACCGCTCCACCGAGGGCCACCAGACCCGCGGTGGTGGGAGCGGCCAGCGTTGCCAGCAGGGCACTGGAGGTACCCCACAGACAGGTCACCGCGACCATGAGGACCAGCGGCCCGTTCATCGGCTCAGGCGAGCAGATAGGTGACCACCGGCATGACCAGCGCGGTGAACGCGGCGAAGACCGCGCTCGCCACGTGCCGCTTGGGTAGTCGCGGAAAGCGCGTCGCCAGACCGCAATACGTACCCACCGCGACGAGTGCCGTTCCCCAGACCACCAGCGCGCGGCTGCCGACCGTGCCGAATACGGTGTCGAAACCCACCGCCAGCGCGAATACCGTCGCACCGGCCGAGGCCGCCAGCACCAGCAACGCCTGTCCGGCAGTCGAATTCATCAACATGCGATGACGCCCCAGCGTGGCGATCGCCTGCGGGTCGGTGCGATGGGCGCCGTCGACCCGGCAGATCTCGTCGTACACCTTGGCCGGATTCACCCGCTCGTTGATCGCCGGACGCA
This sequence comes from Nocardia sp. 852002-51101_SCH5132738, assembly GCF_001665695.1. Taxonomy (NCBI): domain Bacteria; kingdom Bacillati; phylum Actinomycetota; class Actinomycetes; order Mycobacteriales; family Nocardiaceae; genus Nocardia; species Nocardia sp. 852002-51101_SCH5132738. Next base: position 808 of record NZ_LZML01000139.1, read on the forward strand.
CCTGCAACAGCGCCTCCAGCGCCTGCGTGGTGGCATAGGAGGTGACCGGGCCCTCGTCGGAGATGCGGAATCCGCCCCGGTAGATGGCCAGTGCGTCCATCTCCTGCATATCCAGCAGCGCGACGATCGCCGCCCGCACGGCCGGGTCGAAGATGGTGCGGCTGTCGGCGGCGATCACGGCCCCGACCGCCAGGTGCAAGGTGAGGTGACGCCAGGTGTCGACGAGATCGTCACGGCGGAAGATCTCGGTCTCGATATCGCACTCACCGCGGCGCAGTCCGGTCAGCAGGCGCTTGACCGCCAGCTCGCACGCGCGCTCGGCGCGCTTGTCACCGATCCGGACGATCTCCGGCCGGGCGAGCACGGCCGCGATATGCGCCGCCGCGTACATCGGCAACGTCCGGGGTTCTTGATACATCGAGGACACCAGATAGGCGATGCCGCGCGAGATGGCCTGATGGCGTTCACCGTCGAAGGCCCCGCCGCCGATCAGCGCCTCGACCGCGGCAGAGGTCGCGGTAATCGACACCGGGCCAAGGAAACCCGACATCCGCCAGCCACCGGTTTCGGAATCCTGCTGGTCCAGCAGATTTCGCACGGCACCGGCCAGGCCGGGGTCGGACTCCTCGATGTCGAGGCAGCGCAGGGCCCGGATCCGCCACGCGACATCGATCGGCGTGCGGAAGTACCATTCGTCGCCGATCGGCCGTTGCACGACCGTTGCCCGCACCAGCATGGCGACCTTTGCGGCGCGCGGGATTTCGCACCCGGCTCGATGCAGGATGCAGACCACCTCGGCGGTGTTCTGCGGATTGGGCGGCACATCGGGGATCCAGCCCCAGCCCGCACCCCCGTCGAGATGCGGTAACTGACTGCCGCGCAGCCATTCCACTGCCATCCGGATTCGCTCGTCGATGTTCGACATGGCCCTCCGCCCCCTTGATACGAAGCCCCGTAGATTTTCGTTGGGGCTGATAACCGCCAAGTTACTCGGATGGTCCGACAAGCAGCGCCGCCGTTCGGCGCCCGAATTGCCTGGTAGCGAACATATTTCGGTTCCATCTCGAGCCCCGCCGCCGGCGGTGTGCGGGACAGCGTCACGAAAGACCAAGGCCGCGCGCAGGTTTCGCGGGACGGCGCTGCGGGTGTTCACCCTCCTGCAGGGGCCCGTTATCTGGGGGCAGTCGACCCGTTGCCGGAACGCTTCCGGCCCGAATCCGAATTGCAACCCACGACGCGCCGGTACCCTGCGCTACCGGCCCGCGCGGCGCAAATCCCGTGACAGAGCTCGCCTTCCGCCGACGGCGAACCGGTACCGGAGTATGAGAGCCGAACAGTACGGCCGGGGGACGCGCGACGGGTAGCAGCGCCCGCACACTTCGCGTCATGACCACGATCAGCTCCCCCGCCCGTCGATGGCACCGGCCGTTGCTGTGGACCGCGGCGGCGATGGCGGCACTCGCGCTGTGCTGTCTGTGCGCCGCGCCGTTCGACGACCGGCGCATCCTCGGTGAGTCGGTATGGCTCAAACCCGGCAAGTTCGGCATCGCGTTCTGCCTGTACACGCTGACCCTCGCGTGGCTGCTGTCGGTGCCGCACCGCGGTGCCCGCGTGACCTGGTGGGCGGGAACCGTTTTCGCCCTCACCGGCGTCGTGGACGTGGGTTTCATCGTGGTGCAGGCGGCGCGCGGCACCTTCAGCCACTTCGACACCGAAACCGATGCGGTCAATTCGATCGGCCAGATGGTGTTCGCCTCCGGCGTACCGGGTCTGTTCGTCGCGAACCTCGTCGTCGCGGTGATCCTGTGCCGGCAACGCGTCCTGGACCGTCCCACGAGCCGGGCCGTGCACGCCGGGCTCGCCATCGCCGTCGCCGGGATGGCGCTCGGATATCTGATGGGCTTCACCGGCGAGCAGACGGTGCGTGACGCCCACGGCCGTCCGGTGCGGCTGGCCGCCGGCCATACGGTGACCGATACCGCCCTGCCCGTGCGCGACGGCGTGGGCGGTATGCCGATCACGCACTGGAGCACGATCGGCGGCGATCTGCGGATCCCGCATTTCGCGGGGCTGCACGGCATCCAATTCCTGCTCGCGGCGGTCGCGGTCACGGCCTGGCTCGCGCGGCGGCGGCCCTGGCTGGACGAACGGGCGCGCGCCCGGTTGATCGGTGTCCTGGCCCTCGGCTACGCCGGGCTGGTGGCGCTGCTGTTGTGGCAGGCGCTGCGAGCGCAGCCGTTGATCCACCCCGACCGCGCCGCCGTGCTCGCATTCCTCGCACTGAGCGTGGTGACACTGGGCGCGGGCGCGGCCGTCGTGCGGCACGCTCAGCGCAGCCGCTCGGCGGCCGCGCCGAGTTCGACGAGATTGGCGGTCAAAGCGGCCAGCTCCGACGGATCGGCGCCCTCGGCGACGGCGGTCGCGACATCCTCGGCCGCGCAGCGGGCGGCGAACCAGCGGTCGGCGAGATCGGCGGCCTCCTGAGCGCTCAGCACCACCGAATCCTCCGGAATGCCGGTGCCCTCCAAACCCTTGCGATGTTCGTAGGCGCGCTGGCGGCAGGATTGCCGGCAGTATCGGCGGCGACGGCCGATTTCGGAATCGGCGATTTCCCGACCGCACCACAGACACGACGACAGCACACGGCGCGACATGACCCGACACCTTAGCCGTCCGCCCGGCACTCGCGCCCGGGCCACGCCGCAACCGGCGAATCGCCGCTACCGCCCGGGCCGGTCTCGGCCGGGCCCGGCCGAGACCGTAAAATACCCCGGTTGACCGTCGCGGGAACCGATCGGGCCGCCGGCGCGTTGATAGTCAAGTAGAACGTTGCCGACAGGCCAGAGAGGACCGCACACCATGGCAGATCGCGTACTCCGAGGTAGCCGGCTCGGAGCGGTGAGCTACGAGACGGACCGCGACCACGACCTGGCACCACGTCGAGTGGCGCGGTACCGGACCGACAACGGCGAGGAGTTCGACGTCCCGTTCGCCGACGACGCCGAAATCCCGCCGACCTGGCTGTGCCGTAACGGCCAGGAGGGCATCCTGATCGAGGGCACCACCCAGGAGCCCAAGAAGGTCAAGCCCCCGCGCACCCACTGGGACATGCTGCTGGAACGCCGCTCGAAGGAGGAACTCGAGGAACTGCTGCAGGAGCGCCTCGAACTGCTCAAGACCCGGCGCGGCCGGTAGATCGAGTACACAGCGAAAGTCCCCTCGCACCGGTCGGTGCGAGGGGACTTTCGCTTATCGGGACCGTCAGTGACTGGCCACCTTGCGGTACTGCAGCAACGCCAGCGGCACCGCGACGGCCAGAATCGCCACCGAACACGCCACCGCGTATTCCACGCAGTGGTCGACCGGCCAGCCGTGCGGGGCGGCGAAGGTCGGCGGTGAGCTGTTGGCGAACAGTTTCCGCCCGGACGCCGAGACCGCGGTGATCGGATTCCACTCCGCGATCGAGCGCAGCGGGCCGGGCAGTGTTTCAGCGGAGATGAAGGCCGAGGAGATGAACGTGACCGGGAACAGCCAGATCAGTCCCGCGCTCTGCGCGACCTCGACATTCGGCGCGATCAGCCCGGTCAGCGCGCCCACCCACGACATCGCGAACGCGAACAGCAGAATGATCGCGAACCCCAGCGCCGCATCGGCCACCGACCCGTTGATCCGCCATCCGACCAGATAGCCGCAGGCCACCATGACGGCCAGCGCCACCACGTTGACCACCGTGTCGGACAGGGTGCGCCCCATCAGCACCGCCATCCGCGACATCGGGAGCGTGCGCATCCGGTCGATGATGCCCTTCTGCAGGTCGTTGGCCAGGCCCACCGTCGTGAACGCCGCGTTGAACGCGACCGTCTGGGTGAAGATGCCGGCCAGCAGGAATTCGCGATACTGGCCGCCGCCCAGCGAGGCCCCGAAGATGTAGGCGAACAGGAAGACGAACATCAACGGCTGGACCGTCGCGGTCACCAGCAGGGTCGGCACCCGCAGGATGGTCAGCAGGTTGCGGTAGGCGATGATCGCGCTGTCGCGGAACACCCGGACCGGCGCCGCGATGGTATGGACGTCGCTGTCGGTGTCGGGCCGCGTCACCGCCGCGTCGGTCTGCGTGGGTTCTGCCGCCGTCTCCGATTCGGCGACCGCCGCTTCGACGGTACTCACGACATGATCTCCTCTGCTACGTCTTCGGTTTCGGATTCCTCGATCGGCTCTGCGGGCGTGCCGGTCAGCGACAGGAACACATCGTCGAGGCTCGGCCGGGTCACCTCCGCATCCACCACACACACCCCCGCGTCGTCGAGCCGGCGCAGGGCTTCGACCATGGTCCGGGTGCCGTCGCCGACCACGATCGAGACGTGATCGGCTCCCGGCTCGTGGATCGGCTCGCCGAGGCCGACCTCGCTCAGCACGGATTTGGCCGGGCCCGGATCCTGCCCCTCGGCCAGAGTCACGGTGAGCCGGTCGCCGCCGATCGAGGTCTTCAGTTCGTCGGCGGAGCCGCGCGCGATCACGCGGCCCTTGTCGATCACCGTGATCCGGTCGGCCAGCTGATCGGCCTCCTCCAGATACTGGGTGGTCAGCAGCACGGTGGTGCCGTCGTCGACCAGATCGCCGATCACCTTCCACATGTCGAGGCGGCCGCGCGGGTCCAGGCCGGTGGTCGGCTCGTCGAGCACCACCACCGTGGGCCGGGCCACCAGCGCCCCCGCGAGGTCCAGGCGGCGGGCCATACCGCCGGAGTAGGTGCCCGCGCGCCGCCCGGCCGCATGTTCCAACCCCAGCGCCGAGAGCAGTTCGGTCGCGCGCTCGGCGGACTTCTTGTGGTCCATGCCGTACAGCCGGGCCACCATCCGCAGGTTCTCGAATCCGGACAGATTCTCGTCGACCGCGGCGTACTGCCCCGAAAGCCCGATCCGGGTGCGCACCCGCGCCGGATGATGCACCACGTCGACCCCGGCGACCCGGACATTGCCGGAGGTCGGTTTCAACAGGGTGGTGACTATTCGGACCGTCGTCGTCTTACCGGCGCCGTTGGGTCCCAGCAGACCCATCACGGTCCCCGACGGGATCTCCAGGTCGATGCCGTCGAGTACCCGCGCCTTACCGTAGGTCTTGACCAGATCGGTGACTTCCACTGCCAAACTCACAGCGTCTCCTCCGTGTCGCCGCCGGCGGCGGCCTCGAGTTGTTGCCGCAGCACCGGACCGATGACGGCCAGCGCTTCCGGTGTCGTCATGCCGGAATGCCGGCAGCGCAGTTTGCGGTCCTCGATCACGCCCGTCACGAACGGTTCCCAGGCCGCGGCGCAGCGCTCCGGATCGGCGAGGTTGACCTCGTCGTCGGCGGCGGTGAAGAACAGCAGATCACCGTCGAAGACGCGCGGCCGGAATCCGTTGGCCTGCACCGTGCCGTTGGCGTATCCGGTGTAGAGCCGCTGCAGGTGGTCCATCGTCAGCGCCGCGAACGGGCCGGGCCGGCCGCGCAGCAACTCGGCCGCCTCCTCCAGGGTCAGGCCCGGATCCACGCCGTTGTCGCCGCCGAGCAGATCGCTGCCGAATTCGCCGATGATGTCGGCCACGCCCGGCATCGCCCGGTCGAGCCAGCGGTCGCCGAGCTGGTAGCTGTCCATCATCGCCAGCAGCGCCACCTGCTGGCCCGCCTCCTGCAGCTGCACCGCGATCTCATGGGCGATCAAACCACCCAGCGACCAGCCGAGCAGATGGTACGGGCCCTCCGGCTGCACCGAACGCATATGCGCGACATAGTCTTTCGCGGCCGCCCGGATCGAGTCGTGCTCCTGCTCGCCGGTGATGTGCGGCGCCTGCAACCCGTAGACCGGGCGGTCGCCGGGCAGATGCGCCAGCAGGCCCGCGTAGCACCACGACAGGCCGATCGCCGGATGCACGCAGAACAGCGGCGGCAACGTGGCCTCGGCGGCGGGGCGGATCGGCAGCAACGGCTGCATCGCGACCGCCAGCACATCCTCGCCGGAAGCCGCCAGCTGCCGGGCGATGCCGGCCGGGGTGGATTCGGCGAACATCAGCTGCACCGGCATCTCGACCCCCGCGGAACGCAGGTGCGCCACCACCTTCGTCGCCAGCAGCGAGTTGCCGCCCAGATCGAAGAACCCGTCGTCGGCGCCGACCTTGTCGACTCCCAGCACCTCGGCGAACGCGTCGCAGACCGCCGTTTCCATCGGTCCCGACGGCGCGCGGTAGCCGTGCTCGGTGGCGAAGACCGGTTCGGGCAGCGCCTTGCGATCCAGCTTGCCCACCGGGTTCAGCGGCACCGACTCCAGCAGCATGATCGATTGCGGCACCATATAACTCGGCACCAGGCCGGCCACATGGGCGCGCAACTGCGCCGGTGTCGGATCGGTGCCGGTGCGCGGCTTCACATACGACACCAGCGCGGTGGCGCCCGCGGCGGTCCGGTGACCGATCGTGGTGGACCACTCGACCTGGGCGTGGCGGTGCAGTGCGGCGTCGATCTCGCCGAGTTCGATGCGGAAGCCGCGAATCTTGACCTGGTGGTCGGTGCGGCCCACGTACTCGAGTTCGAAGCGGCCACCGCGCTGCACCCAGCGCACCAGATCGCCGGTGCGGTACATGCGTTCGCCGGGCTTGCCGAACGGGTTGGCCACGAACCGCCCGGCGCTGAGCCCGGTGCGGTTGTGGTACCCGCGCGCCAGCGCCGGACCCGACAGGTACAGCTCGCCGACGACGCCGGCCGGGGTCGGATGCAGCCGCGGGTCCAGGACCGCCGCGTGCACACCGCGAATCGGTTCGCCGATGGTGATCGGCGCACCCGGCGCGATCGGCGGGGCCATCAGCGTCACGATGGTCGTCTCGGTCGGGCCGTACACGTTGTGCAGGTTCCGGCCGGGCGCCCACCGCGTCACCAGCTCCGGCGGCAGCGCCTCGCCACCGACGAGCACGTGCCGGAACGAGTCGAGTCCGGCCGGGTCCACCGTGCCGAGCGCGGCGGTGGTGATGAACGCGTGGGTGATGTCCTCCTCGGCCAGCAGCCGGGCGAGCTCCGCACCGCCGTAGATCCCCGTCGGGGCGATGACCAGTGTCGCCGCCCCGCCCAGGGCGAACAGCAGATCGAGCATCGCAGCGTCGAAGCTCGGGGTGGCGAAGTGCAGCACCCGGCTGTCGGGCCGCACGTCGAACCGCTCGGCGGTTTCGGCGGCGAAGTTCGATAGACCGCCGTGGGTGACCACCACTCCCTTGGGGGTGCCGGTCGAACCGGAGGTGTAGATGACGTAGGCCGGGTTCTCGATCCGCAACCGGCCCCGCCGCTCCGCCGGGGCGATCGGCGCCTCGGAGGCGCGCAGCACGTGCTCCTGCAGGTCCGGTCCGTCCAGGTCCATCCATTCGGCGCCCGCGGGCATCCGCTCGCGGTGCGCGGCGAGCGTAATGCCCAGGGTGGCACCGGAATCGGTGAGCATGTGGGCGATGCGGTGTTCGGGATAGTTCGGGTCCACCGGCACGAACGCCGCACCGGCCTTGGCCACCGCCAGGGTCGTCGCCACCGACTCCATCGACCGCGGAATACCCACGGCGACAAGCATTTCCGGTCCGACCCCGAGGGAGATCAGCACCCGGGCCAGGCGGTTGGTCCACCGGTCCAGCGCACCGTAGCTGATCTCGGCGTCTTCGGTGCGCAGGGCGATCGCCCGCGGATCGGCGGCGACCGCGGCAGCGAAGACCTCGGGCAGCGTCCCCGGACGGCCGGCGAGCGCACCTCGCACGGGCGCCAGCGTCGACCATTCGGTGGGGTCGAGCAGCTCCAGATCGCCCACCGGCAGTTCCGGGTTCGCGGCCGCCGCCTGCAGCAGCCGGGCGAAGCGGGCGCCGAGGCGAGCAGCGCTGGTGTCGTCGAACAGGTCGCGGGCGAAATTCACCGAGACGGTGATCCCGGCCGGTTCCCGCTGCTCGGTCCACGATTCGGTGAGGGTGAATTGCAGATCGAATTTCGCGATCCCCGGATCGGCGTCGCACGCCTCGATCGTCAGCTCGGGCAGCTCCAGGCTGCGCACCGGCTGATTGCGCACCGACAGCATCACCTGGAACATCGGGTGATGCGCCTGTGAGCGCGCCGGATTGAGCACCTCGACCAGCCGCTCGAACGGCACATCCGCATGCGCGAACGCCTCGAGGTCGGTGTCGCGGACCGCCCGCAGCAGATCCGCGAAGGTCTGTGCGCCGCTGACCGGCGTGCGCAGCACCAGCGTGCCGACGAACATGCCGACCATCGCGTCGAGGGCCTGCTGCCCGCGGCCGGCGATCGGGGTGCCGACGGTGATGTCGTGCTCGGCGCTGATCCGGTGCAGGAGCGAGGCCAGCGCGGCGTGCAGGACCATGAACATGGTGACGCCGTGGCGGGCGGCGACGGCCTGCAGTTCGCGATGGGTGACGGCATCGAGGACGCAGTCCACCGTGCCCCCGCGATAGCTCGGCGTCGCCGGGCGACGCCGGTCGGTGGGCAGCGGCAGCAGTTCGGGAATGCCGCTCAGTGCCTCGCGCCAGTAGTCGAGCTGGCGGCTGATCGGCGATTCCGGATCGTCCTCGGCGCCCAGGGTGTCCTGCAGCCACAGCGTGTAATCGGCGTACTGGACGGGCAACTCGGCCCATTCCGGCGCCGACCCGGACGCATACGACCGGTACGCACCGGCGATATCGGCGGCCAGCGGCTCCAGCGACCAGCCGTCCATCGCGATGTGGTGGACCACCAGCACCAGTACGTGATCGGCGGCGACGATCCGCAGCAGCTGCGCGCGCAGCGGTGCGGTGGAGGCGAGATCGAATCCGGCCGCCGCGAAAGTCCGTACGGCGCCGGTGATTTCGCCCTCGTCGACGTCGACCACCGGTAGCGCCACGGCGGCCTCGCCGGGTGCGAGCACCCGCTGGTAGGGCTCGCCGTCGACCTCCGGGAAGACCGTGCGCAGCGTTTCGTGACGCCGCTGCACCGCATGCAGGGCCGCGTGCAACGCCGCCACATCCAACGCGCCGTGCATGCGCAAAGCGACGGGCACGTTGTAGACGCCGGACAGATCCTCGGCCGAGGAGGCGTTGAACCGGTTGAGGAACCACAGCCTCCGCTGCGCCGCCGAGAGCGGCACCCGGGCGGGGCGCTCGCGCCGCGTCAGAGCGGGGCCGTGGCCGCCGTCGCGGGCGCCGCCGTCGAGCAGGGCGGCGAGTTCGGCGACGGTCGGGGCGCCGAAGACCGAACGCACCTGCACCCGCACCCCGGTGGCATCGCTGAGCCGGGCCACCAATTGCGTTGCCAGCAGCGAGTTTCCGCCGATCTCGAAGAAGTTGTCGTCGGCGCCGACGGATTCGGTGCCGATCAGCTCGGCCATCACGTGCGCGACCAGACGTTCGGTATCGGTGCGCGGTTCCCGCGCCGTGGTGGTGATCTGCTGCGGTTCCGGCAGCGCGTCCCTGTCGAGTTTGCCGACCGGGGTCAGCGGAATCCGCTCCAGCACGGTGACGCTGCTGGGCACCATATGCGCCGGCAGATGCGCGGCCACATGGTCTCGCAACGCCTCCACATCGAGTTCGGCGCCGGGCTCGGCGGGCAGCACATAGGACACGATCCGCGGTGTGCCGGCGATCGTGCGCACCTCGGTGTGGGCGAAGCGCAGCGCCGGGTGCGCGGCCAGCACCTCGGTGATCTCGCCGAGTTCGATGCGGAAACCACGCAGTTTCACCTGGTGATCGCTGCGGCCGAGGTAGACGATCTCGCCGTCGGCGCGCCACCGCACCACATCGCCGGTGCGGTACATGCGCGCGCCGTCGGGTCCGTACGGGTCGGCGACGAATCGCGCCGCGCTGAGGTCGGGGCGCTCGAAGTAGCCGCGCGCGACCGATTGGCCACCGAGATACAACTCGCCCGGGACGCCGACCGGGACGGGCCGCAGCCGCTCGTCGAGCACGACCGCGTGCACCCCGCGCACCAGCGAGCCGATGGTCACCTGGTCACCGATCGCGAGCGGACCCGCGATCGTGACCACGATGGTCGTCTCGGTCGGCCCGTACCCGTTGAACAGCATCCGGCCCGGCGCCCACCGCTCGATCAGATCCGTGCCGAGCGCCTCGCCGCCGACCATGATCGAGCGCAGATGTGGCAGCGGCCAGCGCCGGTGGTCGATGGTGGCCAGCGCGGAGGTGGTCATGAAGGTGTGGCTGATGCGTTCGCGATCCATCAGGGCGGCCAGCTCGTCGCCGCCGTAGATATCGGGCGGGCAGATAACCATGGTGGCGCCCGCGCCGATCGTCAGCAGCAGATCCAGCATCGCCGCATCGAAACTCGGGCTCGCGAAGTGCAGGGTGCGGGCGTCACGGTCGACGCGCATCCGTTCGCGGATCTCGTCGGCGAAATTCGACAGTCCGGCGTGGGTGACGGCCACGCCCTTGGGCTTTCCGGTCGAACCGGAGGTGTAGATCAGGTAGGCCAGATCGGTCGTCCACGCCGTGCGCAGCCGTTCGCCGCCGGTGATCGTGCGCTCGTCCTGGGCGTCGAGTTCGGCGCACAGCATCGGGTCGTCGAGCAGCAACCACTCGGTGGCCGGCCCCGAGCCGTTGCCCGCGGTGGCACGGATCAGCCGATCCCGGTGGGCGGTCACCGACAGTCCGATCGCACATCCGGAATCGGTGAGCATGTGCCGGACGCGGTCGGCCGGATAATTCGGATCGACGGGGACGAACGCGGCACCCGATTTGGTGACGGCCAAGGCGGCGGCCACCGATTCGATCGAGCGGGTCAGCCCGATGGCCACCCGGTCGCCGCTGCCGACGCCGCGAGCGATGAGGGCGCGGGCGAGCCGATTCGAACAGCGCTCCAACTCGGCGTAGCTGAGCTCGTCGTCGCCGCTGCGGATCGCGGTGCGGTGCGGATGCAGGTGCGCGGTGGCGGTGAAGTAGTTCGCCAGGCTGCACTGCGGGGTGGCGGCCGGGCCGCGGCGCGGGGTGAACTCCATGCGTTCGACGTCGGTGCGGGCGTCGATGTCGCGCACCGGAATCCGCGCATCGGCGCTGACCGACTCCAGCACCAGCAGCAGCCGCTCGGCCAGCGTGCGCACCGTGTCCTCGTCGAAAAGTTCCGCGGCGTAGACCATTTCGAGGTCCCGGGTATCGGCGGGCACCCGCAGTTCCAGATCGAACTTGGCCACCGCGATGTCGAGTTCCTCGGCGCGCAACCGCAGGCCGGGCAATTCCAGGGCCGGCGGCGTGGTGTCCTGCACGGTGAGCGCGACCTGCAGCAGCGGCCGCCGTCCGCCGTTGGCGCGGCCGAGTTCCTCGACGATCCGCTCGAACGGCAGTTCCGCGTGCGACATGGCGGAGAGTTCACCGTCGCGGTCGGCGCGCAGCTGATCGGCGAAGGTGTGGTCGGGGTCGACATCCGAACGCAGCATCAGGGTGTTGACGAACATGCCGACCAGGTCGTCGAGGCGGGTGTCGCCCCGCCCGGCCACCGGCGTGCCGATGACGATGTCGCGGCCGCCGGTGACGACGCGCAGCACCACCGCCAGCGCCGAGCGCAACACCATGAACAGGCTCACGCCCTGCGCGCGGGCCAGCTCCTCGAGCCGCTCCCGCAGCTCTTCCGGCATCCGGATCCGCACGGTGCCGGCGCTGTTGGTCGGCTCGGCCGGGCGCGGCCGGTCGTAGGGCAGCGGCAGCTCCTCGGGCAGGCCCTCGAGGGTTTCGCGCCAGAACCGCAGCTGCACGGCCGCGGCGCTGGCCGGATCGGATTCGTCGCCGAGGCATTCGCGTTGCCACAGACTGAAATCGGCGTACTGCACCGGCAGCGGCGCCCAGGCGGGAGCCGCCCCGCCGCGGCGCGCGGTGTAGGCGACCATCAGATCGGTGGTGAGCGGTCCCAGCGACCAGCCGTCCGCGGCGATGTGATGGACCACGATGCCCAGCTGATATGTGCGAATCCCGGTGCGCAGCACCGTCATTCGCAACGGAATCTCCCGGGTGAGATCGAAGCCGCGCTGGGCGAGGCCGCGCAGCGCCACCCGGGCGCCGTGATCGTCGGTCACGACGGGTTCCAGCACCGGCAGGCAGCGGTCGGAGTCGAGGACCAACTGGTACGGACCCGCCTGATCCTCGGGGAAGATCGTGCGCAGCACCTCGTGCCGGTCGACCAGATCGGCCACCGCGGCACGCAGGGCGGGCAGATCCGGATCGCCGTCGATGCGCAACGCGAAAGCGATATTGTAGGCGCTGGATTCGGGCGCGTAGCGGTTCAGGAACCACATCCGCTGCTGCGGCAGCGACAGCGGAATCCGGCCGGGGCGCGGGTCGTACCGCGTCAGCGCCACCCGGTTGGTGCGCGGCGCGTGTTCCAGGTGCGCCGCGACACCGGCCACGGTGGGCGTTTCGAAAACGGCCCGGACCGGCAGTTCGACGCCGAATTCGGTGTGCAGTGCGGCGGTGAGCCGCGTGGCCAGCAGCGAGTTGCCGCCGGCGTCGAAGAAGCTGTCCTCGGCGCCCGGTACGGCGTGGCCGAGCACCGTGGCGAAGACCTGCGCGACCCGCTGTTCCAGTTCCGACTCCGGCGCCCGGGACGGTCCGGCGGAGGTGAAGACCGGCGCGGGCAGCGCCTTACGGTCGACCTTGCCCGCCGGAGTCACCGGCACCCGGTCCAGCACCGTGATCGCCGCGGGAACCATATAGGCGGGCAGGTGGCGGCGCGCGGTCTCGAGCACCTCGGCCGGATCGATCTCGGTGTCGGCGGCCAGATAGGAGGCCAGCCGGGCGGCACCGTGCTCACCGGTGTGCACGACGGTCATCGCGAACCGCACACCCGGATGCGCGCGCAGCACATGGTCGATTTCGCGTAGTTCGATGCGGAAGCCGCGGATCTTCACCTGATCGTCGGCGCGGCCCAGGAAGCGCAGCACACCGTTGCCGTCGGTCGTAACCAGATCGCCGGTGCGATACATGCGCTCGCCGCGGCGACCGTGCGGATTCGCCGGGAACCGGGCGGCGGTCAGGCCGTGGCGGCCCAGATAGCCGCGCGCCAGGCCGGGCCCGGAGATGTACAACTCCCCCGCGACGCCGGGCGGAACCGGACGCAACCGGTTGTCCAGGATGAACAATCGCATCCCACGCACCGGCTTGCCGATGGGCACGGGACGGCCCGCGACCATCGGATCGCTGGCGGTGGCGGCGACGGTGGCCTCGGAGGGGCCGTACATGTTGTGCATGCGCCGCCCGGCGGTCCAGGTGCGGACCAGATCCTCGGGGCATGCGTCACCGCCGACGATGACGGCCTCGAGATCGTCGAGGCCGTCCGGGGATACGGTCGCCAGCGCGGCCGGGGTGATGAACGCGTGGGTGATCCGCTCGTCGCGCAGCAGCCGCGCGAGCTCGGCGCCACCGTAGAGTCCGGCCGGCGCGACCACGATGGTGGCGCCCGCGGCGAAGCCCAGCAGCAGTTCGAGCACCGAGGCGTCGAACGAGGGCGAGGAGAAGTGCAGCGTGCGCGCCGTGTCGCTGACCCGGAACAGGTGCATCTGCTCGTGCGCCAGCGAGGCGATACCGCCGTGGGTGACCACGACCGCCTTGGGCCGGCCGGTCGAGCCGGAGGTGTAGATCAGATACGCCGGATGCGAAATACGCAGCGGCAGTGGGCGATCCCGGTTGGTGATCGGCGCGGACGAGACCCGCGCGAGGGCGTCGGTGAGGACGCCCGAATCCATCAGCAGCCAGTCGGCGCCCTGTTTGCGGTGGCGCCCGCGGTGCATCGGCCGCTTCGGCATGGCGGCGTGGCTGCGGGCGTCGGTCACGCCGAGCATCGCACCGGAATCGGCGAGCATGTGCTCGATGCGTTCGGCGGGGTAGCCGGGGTCGACCGGCACATAGGCGGCACCGGTCTTGGCGACCGCCCAGATCGCGGTGATCGAGGCCAGGCTGCGCGGCAGCGCGATCGCGACCACCACCTCGGGGCCGGCACCGTGTTCGATCAGCACCCGGGCCAGCCGGTTGGAGGCCTCGTCGAGCTCCCGGTAGGTGGTGTCCCGGCCCCGGTATCGGACCGCCACCAGCTCCGGGACCCGTTCCGCGGTTTCGTGCAGCAGCCGCGCCAGGCTCAGCGGCGGCACGCCGGGCGCGCCCGCGATCGGCACCAGTTTGCCGACCTCCCGCGCGTCGAGAATCGGCAGATCACCGACCGGGGTCTCCGGCGCGCCGACCGCGGCATCGAGCAGCCGGACGAAACGCCGCGCCACCGACTCGACCGTGGAGTGGTCGAAAACGTCAGCGGCATAACCGAATTCGGCGGTCAGCGGGCCGTCCTCGGCGTCGGCGGCATCGCTGTCGTGGACGATCAGTTGCAGATCGAATTTCGCGACGCCGACATCCATCGGCAGCACCCGCGCGCTGAGACCGGGCAGGTCGACCCGCAGTTCGGGGTTGTTCTCGTAGGAGAGCATCACCTGGAACAGCGGATGCCTGCCCGCGTCGCGAGACGGGTTGACGACCTCGACCAGCCGCTCGAACGGCACATCGGCGTTGGCGAAGGCGTCGAGGTCGGTTTCACGGACGCGGTCGAGCATGCGATCGAATCCGGTGGCGGGGTCCACCTCGGTGCGCAGCACCAGGGTGTTGACGAACATGCCGACCAGGTCGTCGAGCGCCGGATCGGAGCGGCCCGCGATCGGAGTGCCGATGGCGATATCGGCGGTGCCGCACAGGCGTGAGAGCAGGCTCGCCAGGGCGGCATGCATGATCATGAACGTGCTGACGCCGCGCTCGGCAGCCACCGCGGCCACCGCGCGGCGGGTTTCGGCCGGAATCGTGAATTCGACTCGGCCACCGGCGGTGTCGCGCTGACGCGGGCGCGGGCGATCGAGCGGAAGGTCCAGCTGATCGGGGAGGTCGGCCAGGGCGGTGCGCCAGTAGGCCAACTGCCGCGCCAGCGCGCTGGTGGGGTCGGTCTCGTCCCCCAGCAGTTCGCGCTGCCACAGGGCGAAATCGGCGTACTGCACCGGCAGCGGCGCCCACTGCGGTGCCTGCCCCGTGGTCCGCGCGGCGACCGCACCCATCAGATCGCGGGCCAGCGGCGCCACCGACCAGCCGTCACCGCAGATGTGGTGCAGGACCACCAGGAAGATGTGTTCGTCGGGCCCGGTCGCATACAGCGCCACCCGGATCGGCGCCTGACTGCGCAGATCGAAGCCGTATCCTGCGTATTCGGTGGCCAGGGCCAGCGCGTCGGCACCGGTGGTGTCGATCGGCTCGAGGTTCAGCGGGATCTCGGCGGCCGGGTGGATCACCTGGACCGGGCCGGTCGGCGAATCGGGGAAGGTGGTGCGCAGGCTCTCGTGCCGGTCGAGCACATCGAGCAGCGCGGCGCGCAGCACCTCGACCTCGAGCGGTCCGCTCAGCTCGACGGCCAGCGGCATGTTGTAGGCGCCGGCGTGTTCGGCGAAGCGGTTGAGGATCCACAGCCGCTGCTGAGCGAGCGAGAGCGGAATGCGTTGCGGCCGTGGGCCGGCCACCAGTTTCGGGGAGGACCGGTCGACGCCGTGCGCGCCGATCCGTTCGGCGAGCTGGGCGACCGTCGGCGACTCGAACAGATCCCGGATGGTCAGTCCGGAACCGAAGGCGGCGTTGATCCGGGCCACGGCCCGGGCGGCCGACAGCGAATTGCCGCCGAGGTCGAAGAAGCTGTCCTCGACGCCGAGGCTCGCACCGCCGAGGACCTCGGTGACGAGGGCGGCCAGTTGCCGTTCGGTGGCCGTGCGCGGTTCGACGATGCCGTCGCCACCGCGGCGCGCGGGCGCCTCCGGTGCGGGCAGCGCCTTGCGGTCGATCTTTCCGTTGGCGCTCAACGGCAATTCGTCCAGCACGACGACCACCGTCGGCACCATGTACCCGGGCAGGACGCCGCGCAGGTCGGCGATCAGCGCGGTGCTGTCGACGGTGTGTCCCGGTGCGGCCACCACGTAGCCGACCAGTTCGTCACCGGCCGGGGTGGTGTGGGCGACGCAGACCGCGCGGGCGATCCGCTCGTCGGCCAGCAGCGCCGCCTCGACCTCGCCCAGCTCGATCCGCTGCCCGCGGATCTTCACCTGAAAGTCACTGCGTCCCAGATATTCCAGGGCCGCGGGCAACCGGTCGGCACCGGCGGCGGGCGGGATCGGATCCATCCGCCAGCGCACCAGGTCGCCGGTGCGATACATGCGCGTGCCGGGGGTGAATGGATTGGCCACGAAGCGATCCGCGGTCAGGCCGGGGCGGCCCAGATAGCCGCGGGCCAGCTGCACGCCGGCCAGGTACAGTTCGCCGACCACGCCGGGCGCGACCGGCCGCAAGGTCTCGTCGAGGACGTAGACCTGGGTGTTCCACACCGGCGCGCCGATCGGGATGACGTCGTTCTCCGGCGCGCACGCCCAGTAGGTGACGTCGACGGCCGCCTCGGTGGGCCCGTACAGGTTGTGCAGCTGCGCCCCACCGGCCGATGCCGCCGATCCGGACCGTCGCGCACCGGGAACCGTGGCATGGAAATCGCGGACGGTCGCGGCCGGCAGCGCCTCGCCGCTGCAGAACACCCGGCGCAGTCCGCCGCAGCCGCGCACGTCGGTGTCGGTGACGAAGACCGACAGCATCGACGGCACGAAATGGGCAGTGGTCACGTTCTTTTCGGCGATGATCCGCGCGAGATAGGCCGGATCGCGGTGGCCGTCCGGCGCGGCGATCACCAGCCGCGCGCCGATCTGCAACGGCCAGAAGAACTCCCACACCGACACATCGAAGGTCGCGGGAGTCTTCTGCAGGACGGTGTCGCTGTCGTCGAGTGGATACCGGTGCTGCATCCACGCCAGGCGGTTCACGATGGCGGCGTGGGTGATGCCGACGCCCTTGGGTTTACCGGTCGAGCCGGAGGTGAAGATCACGTAGGCCAGGTGGTCGCGGCGCAGCGGTGCGCGCCGGTCGGCGTCGGTGATCGGCGGTTCGGCGCCGGACTCGTCGGTGCCGAGTTCCTGAACGTCGATCACCGCGACCGATGCGGGGAAGTCCACCTCGTCCCGGGCCGCGGTCAGCACGCACAGCGGCGCGGCCTGTTCGAGGATGTGCGCGGTGCGCTCGGCCGGATGATCGGGATCGATCGGCAGATAGGCCGCCCCCGCACGCACGATCGCGTACATGCCGACCACCAGGTCGAGGCTGCGTCGCATTGCCAGGCCCACAACCGTGTCGGGTCCGGCACCGCGGGCGATCAGCATGCGGGCCAGCCGGTCCGCACGCTGCCGTAGCTGTTCGTAAGTCAGTGTGTCGCCGTCGAATTCGACTGCGATCGCATCCGGCGTCGCCCGCGCCTGCGTGCCGAACAGGTCGGCGAGCGTGCCCGGCCGCTCCGGTACCGCGGTCGCGTTCCACTGCCGCAGCACCTCGTCGCGTTCGGCGTCGGTGATCACCGGTACCGCCGCGACCGGATCGGCCGGATCGGCAGTCACAAAGCGGTTCAGGTAGCCGAGGAACCGCTCGTGGTGGCGCGCCAGTTCGGCCGTGCCGTAGAGCTGCGGGTTGGCCTCGAAATCGACGTGGATGCGCCCGCCCTCGCCGTTGTAGAGGTTGATCGACAGATCCTCGACCGGTCCGGTCGACAGCACGTTCAACGAGCCGACGAAGCTGCCGAAGTTCAGTTCGCTGTGGAACAGCATGATGTTGACCATCGGCCCGAAGAAGCCGCGGGCATCGCGTGAATAACCGCAGTCGCGTCTGATGTCGTCGTGGCGGTAACGCTGGTGCCGGAGGGCGCCGGTGATCTGCAGTTCGGTGGCCTTGACCACGTCGGAAACCGTGGTGCCGGCATCGAATCGCACCCGGATGGGCACCACGTTCGACACGACACCCGCGGAGCGGCGCAGCGCGACCGTGGTCCGCGCCGACATCGGCAGGCTCAGCACCACATCGGAGGTGCCGGTCACCGCGCGCACGTACCCGGCCAGCGCCGCGACCACCAGCGCGGAGTTCTGCGTAGCGAAAGTGGTTGCGGCGGTATCGAGTTCGGCTTCGGTCTCCGCGTCGAGCACCGCCGCGGCGATGCGCCGGCCGGGATCCGGCGTGGACGAGGCGATCCCCGATGACGACAGGGTCAGCGGCTCGCCCACCCCTGCGAGCTGCTCCCGCCAGTACTCCCGGTCGGCGCGGTAGCGGCTCGACTCCCGGTACTGCGACTCCCCGGCGTAGATCTCGGCCAGCGAAGCGGCCCGCGAGACCGACGGCTCGGTGTGTTTCTCCAGTGCGGTGTAGATCTCGGCGGTACGGGTGAGCGCGTTCATGGCGCCGTAGCCGTCGATGACGATGTGGTGAGCGCGGCAGTACCAGATGTAGTCCTGGTCACCGAGGCGCAGGACGACGTTGATGGTCAACGGCTCGTGTTCGATATCGATCGGGCTGCTGGCGTGCTCGTTCATCCACCGCAGCGCCGCCGCGCGCGGATCGGGTTCCTGGCGCAGGTCTATCCGGGCCCACCCGGGCCGATGCGCCGAATCCACCACCTGCTGCGGCACGCCGTCGATTTCCACGACGCGCAGCTGGCCCACCTGGGATTCCGCGCCGAACCGCTCGATGGAGTAGAGCAGCCGGCCCACGTCGAGATCACCGTGAATTTCCACGTATTGCGCGATGGTCAGTGGCACATCGGGTCGAATCCGCTGCGCGTACCACAGGGCGGTTTGCGCCGGTGACAGAGCGAAGGGTTGTGCTGAAAATTCGCCGGAAGCACATTGGTCGACACGATCGGTGGCCAATGAACCCATCAATCACTCCGTTCTGCCGCTGTATACGCAACTCCCCGGTCCCCGTCCGCGAGCGGAAAAGCGCGCGCCAGCGGGAGGACGTGATCCACGCCCTATGATTCGGAGCCCTATTGCGGCCGGACTGGTAACGATGTCGTGATCTTCGGCCGCGAACACCACAGGCAGATAAAGCAATTGGACAGCTATTTCACCGCAAACAACGGCCTAGCAGCTCAGCGTGCCCGTCAACGGCAGGAGCGACGGCGCGCCGTTTCCGGTGACGCAACCAGCCGGCGAATGCGATCGGACGGCCCACGGAATCGAGGTTGTGAGAAATGCCGATTCGCGGGTACCCGCGATGTGTGATTGTCCGCAACAGCTGCGGCGGCCGTCAATCGAATGCCGGATCGCCGGTGACGTCCTCATCGGCACGACGAGTCGAACGCGTCGTTCGCCACCGAGTAGCCGCGACCAGTGCGACGGCCGCAGCAAGGATACACAACATCCGCTCCGGAAGGGGTCCCATCGCGGTCGCGGGTGTCGTTGCGCTGCGCAACGGCAACGTCGCCTCGAGTGCGGCGGGCACGAATTTCTCGGTGTGCTGGCGCACCACGCCGTCGGCGGTGACGACCGCGCTGACACCGGTGGTCGCGGCGACCACGAGCGCCCGGCCGTGTTCGACGGCCCGCACCCGCGACATGGCCAACTGCTGATAGGTCATATCGCTGTCGCCGAAGGTGGCGTTGTTCGTCGGCACGGTGAGCAACTGCGCGCCGGCGCGCAGTGAATCCTCGAACGCCCGGTCGAAGGCGACCTCGTAGCAGGTCGCCACGCCGATCGCGACCGTCGGCCCACCGCCGGCCGGGCGGGCGTGCACGACCCCGTCGCCGTGGCCCGGGACGAAGTAGCCGGCGCGGTCGGCGTAGTCGGAGAAGTGTCGGAAGAAGCCGCGATAGGGCAGGTATTCGCCGAAAGGCTGGATGATCTTCTTGTCGTGGCGCTCCCCCGGCCCGTCGGCGTCCCACACGATCACCGAATTGGTGGTGGTGCGGTCGTCGTTGACGAGTACGGCGCCCACCAGGATCGGGGCGTGGATGTCGCGGGAGGCGGCGGTGATCTCGTCGTAGGCGTCGGAATTGCGCAGCGGGTCGATATCGGAGGAATTCTCCGGCCAGATCACCACGTCCGGCTGGGCGGCGGTCCCGGCGGCGACCGCGCGGGCCAGCTCCTCGGTACGGCGAATGTGATTGTCCAGCACGGCCCGGCGCTGGGCGTTGAAGTCCAGGCCCAGCCGCGGCACGCTGCCCTGGATAGCGGCGACCGTGATCGACCGGTCTCCGTCGTCCGGGGCGGGCAGCGCGGTCCGGAGGATCACTCCGGTAATCGGGATAATAGCCACAACCGTTGCGAGAGTGATAATTACGACCGCACGCGGTTGGTATGCCTGCGGGCGCAACCGAAGCAGAAGCGCCGCCAGAACGCTTCCGGTCAGGGCCACCGCGAAGCTCACCACCGGCGCGCCACCGAGCCAGGCCAGCGGCAGGTACCAGCCGTCGGCCTGCCCGAAAGCGAGTCGGCCCCACGGAAATCCGCCGAACGGAAAGCTGGAGCGTCCCCATTCGGTGAGAGTCCACATCAGCGCGACCCATACCGGCCAGCCCGGCAGGGGGCACACCAGCCGCGACAGCAGCCCGAACAAGCCGACATACACCGCGCATGCTGTCGAGAGCGCCAGCCACGGCATCGGGCCGACGTAGATGCCGGTCCACGGCAGCAACGGCAGGAAGAACGCGAGCCCCGCCAGCAGTCCGTAGCCGAAGCCGCCGCGCAACCTCGCCGCGTCCCGCACCGTCAGGGTGAGGATCGCGATCCCGATCGGCGCGAGATACCAGCAGGTACGCGGCGGAAAGCTCGCGAACACCAACAGCCCGGCGACGACAGCGGCCCCGATCTTCCCCCATACCCGCCACGTCACGCCCAGCACCGCGCCAGCCTACTGGGATAGCGCGCGGTTCCCGCCGGCCGGGGCTCCGCGGCGGCGGCGACACTTTCGCGGAAAGCGCGGTCGGTCTCCGTCGCGTTGTTTCCTCAGGCTGTATAGATCGTCACTCCGTCGCGGACGGTCCGCAGGCAGCGCGGGAGTTCGGCGCCCTCTTCCAAGGACGGAAGGCCGGGGACGCGGGAGCGCGGATCGGTGGACCAGCGCTGGACCGTGTCCGATGCCGCGGCGACGACGAGTTCCGCGGCGTCCCACACCGCATAGTTGGCGGGAGCGCCCGGAACCAGGGTTCCGGCGACACCGTCGCGCACACCGCCGGCCCGCCATGCGCCGCGGGTGGCGGCGGCGAAAGCGGCGCGCGGGGAGATGTGGTGGCCCGGGGTGCGGTGGTTCGCGGCCGCGCGGATGGCCTCCCACGGGTTCAGCGCCGTCACCGGGGCATCGGAGCTGATCGCCAGCGAGATACCGGCGGCGGCCATCGCCGCGAACGGGTTGGTGGCCGCGGCGCGTTCGGCGCCCAGCCGGGTGGCGTACATCCCCTCGGCGCCACCCCACGCGGCATCGAATCCCGGTTGCACGCTGGCGATCACGCCGAATTCGGCCAGTTTCGCGATCTGGCCGGCATCGAGCAGTTCGGCATGTTCGAGCCGGTGGCCGCGGGTGGCCACCGCCGGTGCGCCGAGTTCGCCGGCGACCCGGGCGAAGCCCTCGACCACCGCATCGATGGCGGCGTCGCCGATGGCGTGGAATCCGGCTTGAATCCCGGCCTCGGTGCAGGCCCGGACATGGGCGGCGATCGCCGCGGCGTCGAGGTAGGAGACACCGGTGGTGTCGCGGTCGGCATAGGGTTCGCGCAGCCAGGCGGTGTGGGAACCGAACGAGCCGTCGACGAACAGGTCGCCGGCCAGCCCGTGTACACCGAGTTCGCCGAGCAGCGCCCGCGCCTCCTCGGCCGAGGTGACGGCCTCACCCCAGTACGCGCGCACCTGCACACCGTGCTCGAATTCCAGCAACTCGCGCACGTCGGTGCGTCCTGCGATCTGGGGGCCCGCACATTCGTGGACGGCGACCACACCGTGCGCGGCCGCGTAATCGAGTGCGGCGGCCCGAGCCCGGTCGCGCTGAGCGCGGTCGAGACCGTCGAGTGCGGCCTCGCGAACGAGGTGATGCGCGTCGGCGCGAAGCGGTGCGCCGGCGGTGTAACCCGCGGCCGCGCGAACGCCGCTCACCGTGTCGAGCAGCGCGGTCGAGGCGACCGCGGAATGGGCGTCCACGCGGGCCAGATAGGCCGGACGGCCGGGCCCGGCGGCGGAATCGATCTCGTCGACGGTGGGCGGGCGGCCCTCGGGCCAGCGGGTTTCGTCCCAGCCGTCGCCGATGATCGTTCCGGTATGGGTGGCAGCGTACTCGCGTACCAGATCCAGGCACTGTGCCAGCGAATTCGCCTGGGACAGGTCCAAACCCGTCAGTTGCAGGCCGAGCGCGGTGACGTGCACGTGCGGATCGACGAAGGCCGGGGCGACGAAAGCGCCGTCCAGATCGACGATTTCGGCGTCGGGGTGCAAAGCGCGGCCGGGGCGCTCGGCGCCCAGCCAGACCACGGTGCCGTCGGTGATTGCCATCGTGGTGGCATCGGGGGAACTGGAACTGTAGATTCGGCCGCCGACCAGCAACTGGGTACTCACGGGTGACCAGTGTGCCGCACGGCCGGCGGCCCGCGATCAGTGCGGGTCGGTCAGCGGGGGTCGATCATGCGCCGCGCGTGACCCTGACCGTCGTCGTAGTACTGCTCGACGACCACACCGTCCACGACCTCTCCGGAGGGTTCCACCACCACGCCGCGATAGCCGGTGGTCATGGTCAGCCGGTCGATGCGCCGCAGCGCCGCGGCCGAGACCAGCGGTCGCAGCAGCGCGCGGGTGGGAAGAAGCAGTAGCAGTCCGAATACCGAGGTGACCAGGCCGGGAACGAACATCAGCAACGCGCCCACCCCGACCAGCGCGCCGTCGGCGACGGCGGTTCCCGGGGCGATCTCGCCGCGGCGGGCACGACGGAACTGCTGGAAGACCCGGCGGCCCTGGGAACGCACCAGGATCAGCCCGAGCGCGGACCCGGCGATGAGCAGCAGAATGGTCGGCACGGCACCGATGAGGTGGCCGACCACGGCCAGCGCCGCGATCTCGACGACGAGATAGAGGGCGAACAACAGGGCGGGCATCGGCGATCCTTTCCACGATCTACCCTGCCCAACGCGCGACGACCCCGTTTTTCTCCCGATTCGGGCATATCGTCGCTCACCCGGTCAGGTACCGGGCGTGACCAGCCCGGTTTCATAGGCCAGCACGACCGCCTGCACCCGGTCGCGCAGTCCCAGTTTGGTCAGCACCCGGCCGACGTGAGTCTTGACCGTGGCTTCCGAGAGATACAGCTCGGCGGCGATCTCGGCGTTGGAGCGCCCGGCGGCGATCTGTTCGAGCACCTCGCGTTCGCGCGCGGTGAGCACGTCGAGCACCGATGGGTCGCGCACGCGGGCGGGGTCGGCGGCGATCAGCCGGTTCAGCAGCCGTTTGGTCACCTTCGGCGAGACCACGGCGTCACCGGCCGCGACGCTGCGGATGGCGGAGATCAGATCCTCGGGCGGGGTGTCCTTGAGCAGGAAACCACTGGCGCCGGCCCGCAGGGCGCCGAGTGCGTGTTCGTCGAGATCGAAGGTGGTCATCACCAGAACCCGGCTGCCACACCCGGATTCGAGGATCTGAGCGGTGGCGGCGACGCCGTCGACCACCGGCATCCGCACATCCATCAGCACCACGTCGGGGGCCAGTTCACCGGCCAGGCGCACGGCGGTCGCGCCGTTGTCGGCCTCGGCGACGACGTCGACGTCCGGGTGCGCGCCCAGCACCATCTTGAGTCCGGCACGCATGAGTTCCTGATCGTCGACGACGAGTACGGTGATCGGCACCGCACCAATCTAACCGGGACTCCTCGCCCGGTCAGTCGGGTAGTTCACGCTGCAGGGGAATGGTGGCGCAGACGCGCCAGCCGCCCTCGGGACGTCGTCCCACCGCGAGGGTGCCGCCGAGTACCGCGATCCGCTCCCGCATCCCGACCAGTCCCAGTCCGCTGCCGGCGATGCCGTTGCGCAGCGCGGTGTCGTCCACGACGGGAGCCTGCGTGGCCACGGTGGACCCGGTCGCGGACGGCCCGGCGTCGCCGCGGTCGAGCACCTCGACCAGCACGTCCGCGTCGCGCCGCCGCACCCGCACCCAGGCCTGTGGGTCGGGGCCGGCGTGGCGGAAGGTGTTGGTCAGCGATTCCTGCACGATGCGGTGCATGCCGAGGCTCACCTCGGGGGCGACATCGTCGAGTTCCCCGGTGAGTTCCAGTTCCACGGCCAGCCCGGCGCTGCGCATCATCTCCACCACCTTCGCCAGTCCGGCGGTGCCGTGTTGCGGCAGCTGCTCCGGGGCGTGCTCGGTGCGCAGCAGTTCCACCGTGCGGCGCAGTTCCCGCAGCGCCTCGCGGCCGGTGCCGGCGATGGTGGCCAGCGCCTGTTCGGCGACCTCGGGGTCGCGACGCAGCGCGTATTTCGCCCCGTCGGCCTGCACGATGATGACGCTGACCGCGTGGGCGACCACATCGTGGAGTTCGCGGGCGATGCGGGTGCGTTCGGCCGAGACCGCGTCGTGGGCGCTGCGTTCGCGGTCGTAGTCGGCGACGGCGAGCCGGGCCGCGACCTCGGCGTCGTAGGCGTGGCGGGCGCCGAGGAATTCCGCGAGGGTCCAGCACAGCGCGTAGAACATGATCAGGAAGCCGATGACGATCGGCACCGACTGGTCGACCACGGCCAGCGAGAACGCTCCGTCCACGGCGAGGCCGACCAGATACAGCAAACCCTCGCGCCGGCCCACGTACGCGACGAGGGTGTAGAGCGCGACGCCGACCGCCAGCAGCGCCGGCGGCTGCAGATCCTCGTGCAGGACCACGCTCACCGCGCTGGTGGTGATCGACAGCACCAGCAGGGCGACCGCACTGGCCCGCGGATAGCTGCGCCGCCAGATCACCGGCACCGGAACCAGCAGCCCGAGGATCAGATAGACGATCGCATGATCCTTGCCGCCGAGCGTGAGCAGATCCAACAGCACCAGTGCGGCCGCGAGGATGGAATCGGCGACCATGGGTTTGCCACGGAGCCACAGACTGAATCGGCGCACTCGCTCAGCCTAGGTGGCCGCCACCTCGACACCGCGCGCCACGATTTGCCGCACGTCGCCGACTCTGATTGGGTCGCCGCCGTGGGTATGGCCGAGTGGGCGGTGCTGCTGCCCGCGGCCACGGCCGCAGGATGGGTGGACGCGGTGGTGGGCGGTGGCGGATTGATCATTCTGCCGACACTGCTACTGGTGGCGCCGACGCTGCCCCCGCAGACCGCGCTGGGCACGAACAAGATCGCCGCATTCGCCGGAACCAGTGCCGCAGCGCTGACTTTCGCGCGCCGGGTGCCGATGCGATGGCCGCTCATGCTGTCGGGTGCGGCGATCGCGGCGTGCGCGGCGGCCGCCGGTTCGGCCGCGGTGGCCCTGATCGACCGGCGCTATTTCATCCCGATCGTGATGACGGTGCTGATCGGTGTCGCGATCGTGGTGGCGACGCGGCCCTCGATCGGGGTGACGGTGGCGACCCACCCGCCGACCCGGCGCCGCACGATCCTGGTGGTGGGCCTGTCGGCCGGGCTGATCGGCGGCTACGACGGGCTGGTCGGCCCCGGTACCGGCACCTTCCTGATCATCTCCTTCGCCACCCTGCTCGGTACCGAGTTCGTGCGCGCCGCGGCCATGGCGAAGGTGATCAACTGCGGATCCAATCTCGGCGCGCTGATCCTGCTCGCCGCCACCGGGCACATCATCTGGTCGGTGGGCCTGGGCATGGCGGTGGCGAATATCGCGGGCTCCGTGGTGGGTTCGCGGATGGCGATCGCGCGCGGGGCCGGGTTCCTGCGCGCGGTGCTGCTGATCGTGGTGACCGCGATGGTGGTGCGCCTGGGCTGGCAGCAGTTCGGCTGAGCGGCGCTCAGCAGCGCGCCTCCGCGGTCAGATGCCGGCCGGCCGAGAGCCAGGGCGCCAGCACCCGCGAGGTGGTCTCGCGGATGGTGCGATGCAGCCGTTCCCCGTCCTCGATCGCGTGGCGGCCGGAGAACAGCACGGTCAGCGCACCCGACACCGCCCCGACGACGGCGCCGACCAGCGCGGCCGCGCCGACCTCGTCCAATTCGTCGGGGAAGGCGTCGCGCAGCCGCCGCGCGATCTCCTGCTGCGCGGCCAGCTGGGCGTGCGCGGCCCGGCCGCTGACGGCGGGCACGGTGCGCGAGACCTGGGCCCGCAACACGGCGATGCGGGCCGCCAGATCGTCGCCGAGGTGATCACCGGGATTGTCCCCGGCGGCCCGCAGCGCGCGCAGCAGCACCTCGACGGGTCGTTCGTCGGCACGACGGCTCGCGATCGCGGCCACCGCCGCGGTGACGCGTTCATCAGGTTCGGGGAAGAGCAGTTCCTCTTTGCTCTCGAAGTAGTTGAAGAACGTCCTCGTACCCACCTCGGCGGTCGCGGCGATATCGGCGACGGTGGTCGCCTCGTAGCCGCGGGATTCGAACAGATCGGCGGCAGCCTCGAGGAGGGCGCGGCGGGTGCGTTCCCGCTTACGGTCACGGAGTGCGGATGGCGGCACGCGGGCAGACAGTACGCCATCGGCGCCGCAACCTGCGGCAGGCTGCGCGTTTCGCGCGCGTTTCAGTCCGTGCCACACCGCATTTCATGCATGTTTGCATCGTCTGCAATCATGCACGGCGTGTCGCGTTGGGTCCCAGAGTGTTTCGCCGCACCCGTCGGCCGATCCGGTGGCCCGGCCGGCGTTCAGCAATTAGCGTAGGCCGGGTGAGCATCGCATCTGCGGCCGTGGACGACCAGTTCCGCGCGCTGCCACTGGCCGCCCTGACCGATGCGGCGTTGACGGCGGCGCGCGCGGCCGGCGCCGAGTACGCCGATCTGCGGGTGCATCGGCTGCTGACGCAATCGATCCGGTTGCGCGACGGCCGCGTCGAATCCATCGACAATGCCGACGACCTGGGCTTCGCGGTCCGCGTGATCGTCGACGGCACCTGGGGTTTCGCCTCGCACTGCGAACTGACACCCGCGACCGCTGTGGCGGTGGCCCAGCGCGCGGTCACCGTCGCGGCGACGCTGCGGGCGCTCAACCGCGAGCGGGTCGAACTCGCCGGCGAACCGGTCTATCGCGACGCGACCTGGGTCTCGCCCTACCAGGTGGACCCGTTCACCGTGCCCACGCCGGAGAAGGTCGCGCTGCTGCAGGACTATTCGCAGCGCCTGTCCTCGGCCGCGGGCATCGATCACGTGACGGCATCGGTGCTGCAGGTCAAGGAGCAGACCTACTACGCCGACACCGCGGGTTCCACGATCACCCAGCAGCGGGTGCGACTGCATCCGCAATTCGAGGCGATCACCGTCGACGCCGCGACGGGTGGTTTCGAGACCATGCGGACCCTCGCCGCCCCGGCCGGGCGCGGCTGGGAGTACGTCACCGGCGCCGACGGCGTCTGGGACTGGAACGAGGAACTGGCACGGATGCCGCAGTGGCTGGCCGAGAAGGTCGCCGCGCCGTCGGTGACGCCGGGCCCCACCGACCTGGTGATCGACCCGACCAATCTGTGGCTGACGATTCACGAATCCATCGGCCACGCCACCGAATACGATCGCGCGATCGGCTACGAATCGGCCTACGCCGGAACCTCCTTCGCCACTCCCGACAAGCTCGGGACGCTGCGCTACGGCACCCCGATCATGCACGTCACCGGCGATCGGACTCAGGAGTACGGCCTCGCGACGGTCGGCTACGACGACGAGGGGGTGGCCGGGCAGCGCTGGGATCTGGTGCGCGACGGCATCCTGGTCGGCTATCAGCTCGACCGGGTCTTCGCGCCTCGTCTCGGGGTGCCCCGGTCCAACGGGTGCTCCTACGCCGATTCCGCCCATCACGTGCCCATCCAGCGCATGGCCAACGTGTCGCTGCAGCCCGATCCGGAGTCCGATACCAGCACCGCCGAGCTGATCTCGCGGGTCGAGGACGGGATCTACATCGTCGGCGACCGGTCCTGGTCGATCGACATGCAGCGCTACAACTTCCAGTTCACCGGGCAGCGCTTCTTCCGGATCCGCAACGGGGAGTTGGCCGGTCAGCTGCGCGACGTCGCCTACCAGGCCACCACCACCGACTTCTGGGGCGCGATGGAAGCCGTCGGCGGCCCGTCGACCTGGGTCCTCGGCGGGGCGTTCAACTGCGGTAAGGCCCAGCCCGGCCAGGTCGCGGCGGTATCGCACGGATGTCCATCGGTGCTGGTGCGCGGGGTGAACATCCTCAACACCCGCCAGGAGGCGGGGTGAGTAACCCTCGCGCAGCCACTCGCCGCGCCGACCGGGTGCGGGTGTCCCGCCACACAGGAGGCGGGGTAATGGCCACGATTCGGAATTGGCACACAACGCGGGAGGCCGGTCGGTGACGATGATGCACGGCGCGGAGGTCGTGGAGCGGGCGCTGGCCGTCGCGCGCGCGGACGAGACGATCGTCATCGTCACCGACGCGTCCGAGGCCTCGCTGCGCTGGGCCGGCAATTCCATGACCACCAACGGGTCGTCGGTGTCACGATCCTGGGCGGTGGTGTCGATCCTGCGCGAGGGCCCACGCTCGGCGCGGGTGGGCAGTGTCGGTTCCACGAGCGTGGATCCGGCCGAGATCGAGG
Organism: Nocardia sp. 852002-51101_SCH5132738; assembly: GCF_001665695.1. Classification (NCBI taxonomy): domain Bacteria; kingdom Bacillati; phylum Actinomycetota; class Actinomycetes; order Mycobacteriales; family Nocardiaceae; genus Nocardia; species Nocardia sp. 852002-51101_SCH5132738. Next base: position 29,389 of record NZ_LZML01000139.1, read on the forward strand.
CCGTGGTGCGCAGCGCCGAAGAGGCGGCTCGCACGGCCGAGCCCGCCGCGGACGCCATGCCGCTGCTGGACCCGGAAACCACGGGCGCACACCCGGATTCGGAGTGGGCGGGCCGCGTGCGCGAGACCGGCATCGAGGTATTCACCGGACTCGCCGGTGAGCTCGCGGTCGGGTTCGCCGGCGCCGACCGGCTCTACGGTTTCGCCCACCATCAGCTGCACACCACCTGGCTGGGCACCTCCACCGGCATCCGCCGCCGGTGGACCGAGCCCACCGGATCCATCGAGATCAACGGCAAACGCGGCGGGGACGGCGATCCCGCGAGCGCCTGGGTGGGCGCGCCGACCGCCGACTTCACCGATATCGGCGTCACCGCACTGCTGGCCGAGCTGAGCCGGCGCCTGGACTGGTGTGCCCGCCGGGTCGAGCTGCCGGCCGGTCGCTATCCCACCCTGCTGCCGCCCTCGGCGGTCGCCGACCTGCTGATTCCGATGCTGTGGTCGATGGACGGACGCGGCGCCCACGAGGGGCACACCGCATTCGCCCGGGCGGGCGGCACCCGCATCGGGGAGCGGCTCACCGACCTGCCGCTGACGTTGTACTCGGATCCGACTGCCGCGGGTTTGGAGTACCGGCCGTTCGTCGCCACCGCCGCCTCATCGGAGACCTCCTCGATCTTCGACAACGGTCTCTCGGCCGGTCACGTGGATTGGCTGCGCGAGGGAGTGATCGAGTCGCTGATCTATCCGCGCGCAGTGGCCGCGCAGTACGACGCTCCGGTCACGGTGGCCGGTGAGAATCTGCTGCTGAGCGGCGGGACGGACACCACTCTCGAGCAGATGATCGCCACCACCGAGCGTGGCCTGTTGCTGACCTGTCTGTGGTACATCCGCGAGGTCGATCCGGCCACGCTGTTGCAGACCGGCCTGACTCGCGACGGCGTGTACCTGGTGGAGGACGGCGCGGTCACCGCCGCGGTCAACAACTTCCGCTTCAACGAGAGCCCGCTGGATCTGCTGCGCCGCGCTACCGAGGTCGGCGCCACCGAGATCACGCTGCCGCGCGAATGGAAGGACTGGTTCACCCGCACGGCCATGCCGCCGATGCGGATCCCCGACTTCCACATGTCCTCGGTCAGCCAGGCCACCTGAGCGCGGTCACCCGCACTCAGCGCATCGATCGCGGCCGCAGCCGCACGACGACCGTGCCGCGGCCGAGGGCGGCGCGCAGCTGTTCCCGGTCGACGTTGCCGTCGGCATCGAGGCTGATACCGGCGAAGCGGCCGTGCGTCGGATTCTGGGTGAGGATGATGCGGTAGGGCTCGGCGATCTCCTCTTCACCGGAGATCACCTCCCAGTCCGCGAGCCGCTCCCGGCCGCGCCAGGTGATCCGCACCGGTTCGCCCGGCCGCAGATTGCGCCGCCAGCCCGCCGCGGTGCCGACCAGCAGTGCGCCGTCGGATTCGGCGTAGCCGACCGGATTCGCGTAGACGCGGCCGGTTTTGCGCCCGACCACGGTGACGATCATCAATTTCGCGCTGAGCAGGCGATGCAGCGGCGACCGCAACAGGGCGCGCATGCCGGCATCGACCGCCGTCTGCATGCGCAACCGGCCCCGGCCCGCCGATTCGCGGGCGGTTCCGGCTGATGGGGGTGTGCTGGGAGTGGACATGTCGACAGCTCCGATCAGTATTTTCGAGTGCCTACTCAGAAAATACGACGGGTTGCGGCATACTGCAAGGGCACGAACCGATCGGAAGGAACACGCGGTGCCGCGCCAGCACGCCCAGAACACCGAACCGCAGGCACGCACCCGGGGGCGGCCGCGCAGCGGAGTGCGGGAGGCTGTCATCGTGGCCGCACAGGACGTCCTCACCGGTTCCGGGGTCGCCCGGCTCACCACCAAGGAAGTTGCCACTCGCGCGGGTGTCGCCGAATCGAGCATCTTCTATCACTTCGGCGATCGCACCGGCCTGCTCCAAGCGGTGATCCAGCATCACCTGCGGCCGCTGAAGGATATGCTCGCCGATTCGTCCCATTCCGCGGACGCGGCCGAATCCGCCGATCTGCGAAGCGATCTCGTGCACCTGGTGACCGTCTTGGAGGACTTCTTCCGTGCCGCGCTACCGGTCATGGCGGCAATCGACTCCGACGCCGAATTGCGCGCGGTGTACTCGGAACGCAGCCGCGACTTCGATCTGGGCCCGCATCGCGCCCTGGACGTGGTGATCGGACACCTGTCGGCCCGCCACCACATCGTCACCGAACCACGCACCGCCGCATTACTGCTCGTGGGCGCAGCCCACCAGCGAGCACTCCAGTCGCGAATGAGCCCGCCGGAGGCACGGGCCGCACTCCCCTCCCCGGAGGAGATAGCCGACGCGACCCTTCCCCTGTTCCGCGCGGAAAACTCCTAGTTACGGTCAGGCCGAGGCGCTGAGGCGGGCGGACTGCCACACCTCGGCCAACTCCTGCAGCGGAATTCCGAGCGCCCCGGAGAGTCCGACGACGGTGCCGAATGCCGGGCTGGGCAGCCGGCCGGATTCGATCTTACGCAGCGTTTCCGGTGAGATGCCGGCCGCGCGGGCGATCTCCGCGGGGTCCCGATCGCCCCGGACCGCACGTAGATGCGCGCCCAGGCGGCGACCGGCCTCTACCTGGGCCGGGGTCAGCGGAAGTCGAACCATGCCCCCAGCATAGAGCTGGTATTCAAATACCGCTACGGTTAGAGTCGGTATATAAATACCGATACCAGGGAGGTTTCGTGGTCGAACTGAAGACAGCCGCCGAGATCGAGCGGATGGGCGTGGCCGGACGCTTCGTCGCCGAGGTGCTCGCGGAGCTGCGGGAGCGGGCCGAGGTCGGGGTGAATCTGCTCGATCTGGAAAAGTATGTGCGGCAGCGCATCCGTGAACGAGGGGCGGTGTCGTGCTATTGGGACTACGCGCCTTCGTTCGGGCGCGGCCCGTTCCGCAACACCGTCTGCCTGTCGGTCAACGACGCGGTTCTGCACGGACTCCCCTACGACTACCGGTTGCGCGACGGTGATGTGCTGACCATGGATCTGGCGGTCTCGGTCGACGGCTGGGTCGCCGACGCCGCGGTCAGCACCATCGTCGGCGCCGCCGATCCCGAGGACGCCCGGCTGGTGGCCGCGACCGAGGAGGCCTTGGCCGCCGCCGTCGAGGTCGCCCGGCCGGGAGGGCGGCTCGGCGACATCTCCGCGGCCATCGCGGGCGTCGCGCGGCGGCACGGCTACCCCGTCAACACCGAATTCGGCGGCCACGGGCTCGGCCGCACCATGCACGAGGATCCGCACGTTCCGAACGCCGGTCGCGCCGGGCGCGGCATGCGGCTCGTCCCCGGCCTGACCATCGCGATCGAACCCTGGTTCGCCCGCACCACCGATCGCATCATCACCGATCCGGACGGATGGACGATCCGTTCCGCCGACGGCTCGCGCACCGCACATTCCGAACACACCGTCGCCATCACCGACGCGGGCCCCCGAATCCTCACCCACACGGCATGATTCACCCCTGGGCCATGCCGATCAGGCAGTGTCGTTCGGAGCAGGATCGGGGAACGAAGGTCGGTGACGCTCCGCCGCCGCCTCCGGGCTCGACCGATTAGGCTCGGCAGTCGTGGACAATCCTTTCGGCCCCGCCGGTACCGCGAACTACGTTCTGCTCACCACCTACAAGAAGGACGGCAC
>NZ_LZML01000140.1:0-1136 GCF_001665695.1 Nocardia sp. 852002-51101_SCH5132738
TGGCGTCGGTGGGAGCGGGGCCGTGAGCGGGATGGTCACGGGCGGTGTCGTGCTGGGCTCGAGTGCTGCCGGTGGCGATGAGCCGGTCGGGGCCGGGATGAGTGAGATTGGCGCGTGTGAGGTAGCCGGCGTCGGCGAGCAGCACCCCGATCCCGTCGGGGCCGGTGGCTGCGGGTCTGGTGTGTGTGCGGGTGTGGGTGATGAGCCGGGCTGCTGTGGCGGCTTTGTCGAGCATGCTGGTGAAGGTGGTGGCGTCGTTGGGGTTGTTGCCGACATCGGTCGCGATGATCAGTCCGTCGGCGCTGGTCACGGCCTGGCAGTTGAACCCTTGCAGCCATCCGCCGCCGCGTAGCGGCATCAGCCGGGACTCGGGGTCGGTGATGTTTCGTTGGGGTGCGCCGGCCCACGAACGGGCCGGCTGGGCCGGGGCGGGTGCGGTCGGGTCCACCGTGGGTGAGGTTCGCGCGGTGGGCGCGCCACTGTGTTCGGTTCGGTTCTGTTCGGTGGCGATCGCGCGGTCCAGCGCGGCTCGTACTCGTTTGACCATGGTGTGGTCATCGACCGCGGCGGGGCGGCGGCCTCGACGGATTCCGCGATGCTCGTAGCGGTCGATCTTGGCTTGCTGCGCGGCGCGGGCGGCTTCCCAGTTACGGGTCAGCACCTGCACCCGGATCTCGGCGGGCGGGCCACCGGTCACCGAACGACCGGGCAGTCGACGCTGCTCGAACGCCTCCAACTGGGCGGCCCGCGCGGCGGCCTTGCGGGTCCGGCGTGCTTGTTTGCGTTCGGCCCCGGCCTGCTCGTCTGCCTGTTCACGTTCCCTGCGAGTGTGCTCGGCCGCTAACTCCGCCAGGGCTTGGTCGATGCGCCGGGCCCGGCTACTGGGCTCGATGAGATCGGACGGCACTTCTCCTGCACGGCGACCGACACCATAAAGTTCGTCTTCGGCGGCGTCGGTGGCTGCGTGTTCGGCCGCCGCGCGCCGCGCTGCCGCGGCCGCCGCGTCCCGGTTCCCCTGCTCGGCAGCGGCTTTGCGCAGTCCTTGTTCACCCCGGTTGGGAGGGTGTCACGAGAACCGTGTAAGTCCGAAGCTAGTTCGGTACTAAATCTATTCTAGCACAATGGAATTCGGTTCG
>NZ_LZML01000141.1:0-52396 GCF_001665695.1 Nocardia sp. 852002-51101_SCH5132738
ACGCCCTGGGCCATCACCACCCATCGGCAGCAAAAGCCCAGGACGCAATTCGAGCTGTACTACGACGTGTAAGTCGTCACGGCACAACCGAATTCACGAAGCCCCAGCCGAATCCGGCTGGGGCTTCGGTGCGTTCCGGGACTCGCTACAGATGCGGGTGGCTGCCCAGGGATGCGCTGTAGACGGCCGGATGAGCTTGGGTGGCAGCGAGATTGCGGCGTTCCTCGGCGGTCAGGGTATGGCGGGCCAGCGCGCGGCGGGCGTAGGTGCGCAAGGTCCCCAGCAACGAGGGGTGGGCGTGGGTGTGGATCATGGCTGGATCCCTCCTCCCTGAACTTTCGATGTGGCGAGGATCCCATTCTTCCATCAGTTCACCGAGATTTCAGGTTGTGTTCACTTTTGAGCCGTACGGCGCGTCATCGGTGAGCGCGCGGTTGCCAAGATCGAAAGAGAGTGAGATGATTCGCATGTAATCTTCTCATCATGTCTAGTGGTCAAAGGAGATCACGGATGACCGCCTCCGTCGCCCGCGCCGAGCGCACCGAACACGAACTCGGCCCCCGCACGCCGATCGAGCCCGGAACCCGCATGTGGGACGAGGTAGGACTGATCACCTTCTCCCTCACCGCCGGATCGGCATTCCTGCTGCAGACCATGGAACCGACGATCTCCGCGGTCGTCGACGAGCACTCGACCTTTCGCACCGACCCGATGGGCCGCGCGATGCGCAGTCTCGCGGCGGTGATGACCTGGACCTACGGCGGTGACGAGGCCGTCGCCGAGGCCGACCGCCTGCGACGTATGCACGCCTCCCTCAACACCGTCGACGCGCAGGGCAAACGCCACTCCGCACTCGCCTCCGGTCCGTGGGCCTGGGTGCTGCACACCGGCACCTACGCCTTCAACGAGGGCTCGAAATATTTCAGCCGCACGCCGCTCACCTACGCGGAGAAGGAGCAGTACTACCAGGAGGTGCTGCAGCTGCTGCGCATGTTCTCGGTGGCGCCCAAGGAGATTCCGCCGACCTACGCCGAATTCGAGGTCTTCTTCGCCGACACCGTCGAGAACCATCTGGTCGCCACCGACACCGCGCGCGACTATCTGAAGACGATCCGCCACGTGGCACCGCCGAAGTCGCTGCCCACACCGCTGGTGCCGCTGTGGAAGCTGGCCGCGGCACCGCTGGGCCGCATGCAGTACTTCTGCACGGTCGGCACCACACCCGAACCGGCGCGCCGCAAACTCGGACTGACCTGGACCGCGCAGGACGAGCGCAACCTGCGCATCCTGGGCTGGCTGCTGGCGCGGCTCGTGCCACTGCTGCCGGAACGGATCCGCTACTTCCCCATCGCCTACGAGGCGCGCAAACTCGAACGCGACCGCGCCCGGCTGCGCAAGGTTCTCGATCTGCGCCCGATGTAGTCGAGGCGCCGGGTGACCGGCCGGTTTCCCGACCCCGGTTCTGAGGGCTGGACGGGCGGCGGTGCAGACTCGATAGTCCTATGGTGCTCGAGAATTCATCGCCACGCGCCCGGCGCGTGCTCACGCGCGTACTGTGCGGGCTGGTCCTCCTGATCGCGGCGGCGGCGCCGGTCACCGCGACCGCCGCACCGGCCCCGGCGTATCAGTGGCGCCAGGAATTCCTGACCACCTCCGACGGTGTGCGGTTGCACGCGGACATCCTCCGGCCCGCCGGCATGGCCGACGACGTGCGCACCCCGGTCGTCATGACGGTGAGCCCCTACCGCAACCATCTGGCGTTCACAGCAGAAGTTCATCCGCAGGGCGGGCCGTCGCTGCGCGATCTGTATTCGGAACTGTTCCTCGACGCCGGCTACACCTATGTGATCGTGGATCTGCGAGGTTTCGGGGGGTCCAGTGGCTGCCCCGACTTCGGTGGCCCCGGCGAGCAGAGCGATGTACGTACCGCGGTCGAATGGGCTGCGGCACAACCGTGGTCGACCGGGCGAGTCGGCCTGACCGGTACCTCCTACGAGGCATGGACCGGCATCATGGGTCTGGCCACCAACCCGAAGGGGCTGGCGGCGGTGGCGTCGTTCGAACCCGTCGTCGACCCGTACAGCTACCTGTACATGCAGGGCATTTCGTGGAAGTTCTCCGGAAAACCGGTGACCGAGGACGGGATTCGCCCCGGCGATATGGCCGGGTTCGAACATCTGCTGATCTCCTCCACCCCCGCGCACCCCTCCGACTCACCGGAATACAAGGCCAACGCCGCGCGGCTACCGATCGAATGCGCGCAGTCCTATCTGGCGGGCACCACCGACCACGACGGTGGTACCCGGTTCTGGCGCGATCGTGACCTCACCGATCGCGTTCGCGGCAGCAAGGTTCCGCTGTTCTTGAGCCAGGGTTTCCTCGATTACAACACCCGCGCCTATCGTGTCTTCGACGTCTGGAAGAACCACGACCTCCCCGAGGACCGGGGCTGGTTCGGCCAGTGGGGACACCAGAACTGCCACGAGGCATGCGGGACACCGCAGTTCTACAGCGAGGCGCTGGCCTTCTTCGACAAGTATGTGGCCCAACGCGACGTTCAGGTTCCGGGCCCGCGCGTCACCGTCGGCAGTTTCGACGGCCGGTGGCGCAGCGAAAAAGTCTGGCCGCCCGCCGATTCCGCACGAGTGACGATGCCGATACGGCCCGGTGAATACACCGATCGCGGCCTGCTCCCCGGCCCGGACCGCGAGTACTGGTCGCTCTCGCAGCCGCTGCCCTCCGACCAGCATCTGTCCGGAATCCCCACGGCCACACTGGCGTTGAGCGGCCCACCGGACGCCACGGTGGCCGCCGAACTCTACGATGTGGCGCCCGACGGCGCGGGCACGGTGATCACTCGGGGTATCGCGCAGGTCGCCGACACCGCGAACATCCGCCTGCTGGCACAGGATTGGACCGTGCCGGCCGGGCATCGGATCGGGGTGCGTATCACCGATGTGGTCGACACCGTCTGGTCGCACACTCCGGCGAACGCGCGGGTGAGCGTGCGTTCCGGCACCGTGGAGTTGCCGCTGCTCACCGGCACCCGGAATTTCGATCTGACCGGCGGCACCAGTGAAGCGCTCGGCAAATGGCGCGCGCGCTGGGTGACCGGCCTGCCGGCCGATGTGCTGCGCGATTCCGGTGTGACCGTGGACTTCCCGCAACGACGAGGAGATCGATGACAGCGACCGGTACGACCGCGACCACCGTCGACGACGCGACCGCCCAGCGGCTCGCGGCCGCCCTGCGCTGCGTCACCGTCTCCCGCGACGACGCCGATGCCGACGTGGTCGAATTCGACCGGCTCGCAAGCCTTCTCGAACACGAATTCCCGCTGGTACACACCCATCTCGAACTGGAGCGGTTCGGCCACAGCCGCTTGTATCGCTGGCCCGGCACCGAACCCGGTACGGCGGCCGTTCTGCTCGCCCACCAGGATGTGGTTCCGGTCGACGACGAGGCCCGCTGGACCCATCCCCCGTTCGCCGGTGTGATCGACGACGAATTCGTCTGGGGCCGTGGCGCGATCGACGACAAGAGCCGGGTGCTGGCCATTCTGGAGGCCGCCGAATCGCTGCTGGCCGAGGGCCGCCGTCCGCGCCGGACCATCTACTTCGCCTTCGGCCACGACGAGGAGATCTTCGGCCGCGCAGGCGCCACCCGGATGGCGGCCCGGCTGCGCGAGCTCGACGTGCGCGCCGATCTGCTGCTCGACGAAGGCGGAGTGATCACCCAGGGTGTCGCCGACGGGACCACCGCACCCGTCGCCTCCATCATGCTCGGTGAAAAAGGCTGGGCCACGGTGCAATTGCGCACTACCGACACCGGCGGGCATTCCTCGATGCCCGGCCGCGAAACCGCCGTGGGCCGGATCGCGCGGGCGGTCGCGCGCCTCCAGGACCATCCGATGCCGCTGCGCATGACGCCGGTGATCGCCGACATGCTGGTCCGGATGCGCCCCGCCATGGCCGAGCCGCGGCGTTCCGCGCTGCGGCTGGCCCCGGTCGCGGGCGCGGTGATCACCCGGATGATGGCGGCGCGGCCGCAGACCGAGGCGCTGGTCCGCACCACGACCGCCCCCACCGTGATCCGCGGCGGGGTGAAGGCGAACGTGCTGCCGCAAAGCGCCGAGGCGCTGGTGAATTTCCGTATCCTGCCCGGTGATTCGGTGTCCGCCGTGCTCGACCACTGCCGCCGCGTGGTCGCCGACCCGCGCGTCACGATCGAGGTGATCGGAACGGCCTCCGAACCCTCGCGGATCACCGGCCCCGGTCCGGCCTTCGACCTGATCGCCGACATCACCCGCGCCCTGGTGCCCGACGCGGTGGTGACCACCGGCATCGTGCCCGGCGCCACCGATTCCCGCCACTACGACGGGCTGGCCGCCACCCGGTGCAACTTCGCGCCGATCCTGGTCGACGCGGCGGATCTGGAGCGGATCCACGGCACCGACGAACGGCTCTCCCGGGCCAATTACGCGCGGCTGATCGAATTCAACCGCCGCGTCCTCGCGCACTACACCGGCACCGGCGGCTGATGCCGGGAATGTCGGTGTTCGCCGCTACCCTCAACGGGTGCGAGCTACAGCAACGTTCACCGTCAAATCCTTCGTCGCCACGGACGTCCTGCCCGATCCGGATATCCCCACCGCGACGCCGGTCGGAATCGCCCGGCTGGAAAAGCATTTCGAGGGTGAGGCGGTCGGACGTTCGGCCACGTTGTTCACCGCCGCGTTCGACCAGCTGTCGGGCCGGGGCACCTATGTCGCGATGGAGTCGTTCGAGGGCTCGCTCAACGGATTGGCCGGCACGTTCAACTTCGCCCATTCGGCGACCACCGCGGGCGAGGACCGCAGCGCCGAATTCTTCACGATCGTGCCCAGCAGCGGCACCGGGGAGCTGAGCGAGATCACCGGAACCGGCGGTCTGGCGGTCGACGCCGACGGCACCCACCGGATCTGGTTCGACTACGACCTGGGCTGACCATCGATCCCGGCGCGGCGGGCCGATGTGCAACGCTCCGGCCCGCCGTGCGCGACAATGGCGGCGCAGCGACGGCGCAGACGGAGGCAGCGATGACGACAGGCGATACCGGCGAATTCGACGCCCACGGCGGGCAGGTGTTCTGGCGGGCCTGGCTGCCCGAACAGGCGCGCGCGGTCGTGGTGCTGGTACACGGCGTCGCCGAACACTCCGGGCGCTACGACCATGTGGGTAAACGGCTGGCGGACAGCGGTTTCGCGGTCTACGCCTTCGACCACATCGGCCACGGCCGCTCCGGCGGCGGCCAGTCGAATATCGAATCGATCGACGCGGCCGCCGACAATGTGAACACCATGCTGGATATCGCGAGTGCGAAGCATCCGGGCCTGCCCCGGTTCGTCCTCGGGCACAGCATGGGCAGCCTGATCACGCTGTATCTGGCGACGCGGGCGCCGCTGGACGTCGCGGGCATCGCGGTGTCGGCGCCGCCGGTGGTCATCGAGGCCGGCAACCCCGTGCAGCGACTGCTCGCTCCCGCGTTGAGCCGCTGGGCGCCGAATCTGGGTGTGCTGCAACTGGATTCGGCGCAGATCAGCCGCGATCCGGAGGTGGTACGCGCCTACGATCAGGATCCGCTGGTCTACCGCGGCAAACTACCGGCCCGCACGGCGACCGAGATTCTGCGTGGCGCCGAATTCGTCCTCGCTCATCTGGACGCGCTGCGGGTGCCGACGCTGGTGCTGCACGGCGGCGAGGATGCCCTGGCGGCCCCGGTGGGCGCCGATCGGATCGAGGCCGGCGCCACCGCGACCGATCTCACGGTGCTGCGGTATCCGGGCCTCTACCACGAGGTTTTCAACGAACCCGAGCGCGAGAAGGTACTCGGCGACCTGGTGCGCTGGTTGGAGGAGCACACCGGCGCGCAGTAACATCCGAGAATGAGCAATACCGACCAGGGACGCATCGCCTTCATCCGGGCCAACTGGCACCAGTCCATCGTCACCCAGGCCTACGCGGGTTTCCTGGCCGAGTACGGCGATCTGGGGTATTCGGCGGATGCCGTCGAGGTGTTCGACGTGCCCGGCGCGTTCGAGATCCCGCTGCACGCGCAGCGGCTGGCCCGCACCGGCCGGTACGCGGCGGTGGTGGCCGCGGCGCTGGTCGTCGACGGCGGCATCTACCGGCACGATTTCGTCGCCTCGGCCGTGGTCGACGGGCTCATGCGCGTACAGCTCGAGACCGACGTCCCGGTGTTCTCCGTGGTGCTGACCCCGCATCACTTCCACGAGCACAGCGAGCACGTGGACTACTTCACCAAGCACTTCCACACCAAGGGCGCCGAGGCCGCCCGCGCGGTCGCGACCACCCTCAGCTCCCTGCGCACCCTCCCCACCAGCGCGGTCTGAGACCGGACACGGCCGAGACCGCCGAGGACACGCGGTCCGGGCCGTCCGACGACACAGCACGGCAGGGGCGACCGGCGATCCGGTCGCCCCTGCTCGTCACTTGTAGTTGTTCAGGCAGGCCGTCTCACCGTCGAGCACCCCGGCGCGGAACGCGTCGAGTCGCTGATACCCGCTGGGCACCACCTTGCCGTCGGTATCGCTCGCGGCCAGGCCGTCGGCCAGCAGACCCGACACCGCGGCGTCCAGGTCACCCGCGGTGAGCCGGGGATCGCCGGCCGGATCGCTGAGTTTGGTGGTCACGACGCCGGACAGGCAGGCGGTGCGCAACCCGGCGGATTCCGGTCCTTGCAGCGACAGGTGCCGATCTCGTTCCACCGCGAGCACATAGCGGGAGATGAACACGACGTAGGCGTTGTAGTTGCCGTCGACCACCGCGGACAGCGGGTCCCCGTCGCCCGGTTGCTGACCGGCACGCTTGGCCAGTTCCGGCACATCGGTGCCCACGGTATTGCTCGCCGGGCAGTACGAAACCGGCTCCACCGCAGTATCTTTCGGGCAATTCTCGGCGATTCCGGAATAGTCGAGCACCGGCGGCTGCGGCAGTGGATAGATCCGGGCGAGCGCGGCGGCGACGGCATTGAGCCCGTCGACGTCGACACCCATCTGATTCTCCTCGTCGCCGGGTTCGAAGGTGGTCGGCAGGCCGCCGCGGCGCTGCTGAATCTCCTTCTTGGTGATGCCCTTACACCCGGCCGCGCCGTCGGACCAGCCGATCTGCACCGCCGTCACGCGCTCGAATGCCGAGCCGTGCACATTCTTCGGGTTGTCGGGGTCGCGGTCGCGCACGGCGACCGTCGCACCCAGCACACCGTTGAGCCCGTCGGTCGTGTTCAGGGTGAAATGCGCCGAACCGCCCTCGGCCACATGCCGCAGAAACACACCCGCGAAGCAGTCGGCCTGCTGTTCGAGCACGATTCCGGGCGTGAAGAATCCGTTGAGCCGGGCCTGGTCCTGTAGCGAGTGACCGTACTCGTGCGCGAGCACCATGACCACGGCCATCTTCCCGTACTTGTTCGAGATCAGCGGCAGCAGTTTGCCGCGATCCCACCCGACGGTCTTGTCGATCTTGCAGTAGGCCGCGTTCACCACGTGATAGGTGCTGGAGCGGCAGAAGGTGACCGATTGTTCCTTGGGCGCGTTGGCATCCCAGGAAATGAAGTGACCCACCGGCTTGAAGGTGCCCGGAAAGTTCTCGGCGTATTCGGCGCCCCAGTAGTCCTGCAGATCCGACAGGGTGTTGAGGGCCAGCCGGTCCATCTCGCCGCCGTCACCGTTGTCGGCGTGCAGCGGCGCGTCGGGCACGCCCGGTCGCGGACCGCTCGGGCCGGAGGCATTGGGCGCGGCGCCGCTGAGCGCCCACGGATTCTCGTTGGTCGCGGCAACATCGTGCGCCACAGTCGTTTTCGCATCGGTGCCGCATCCGGCCGATACTGCGCCGAGCACCAGCAACCCGGCCGCCGCGGCCAGCCGCAGCCGCCTGTTGTATCTCATCTCGTGTCCTCCCCGAATACCACTGTCGACGCCCGGACCGACGACGATCCGGATTCCGCACAGCGGTCCCCCCGTCTCCCGAGCGCTCACATCGTAATCGGGCGCCCGCGCGAATGCGCAACGTATATCTCGATATCGGCACGGATGCCGCACGGTGACGACCACGACATGGCGCGCGCACCATGTGTTCATCTACTATTTACCTACGTAGATAGTAGATGCTCAACGGCGAGCAGAGAGGCCGAGACCATGCCCCGACACCCCCGCGCATCCCTCACCCTTCCCGCCTTGGCGGCGCTCACCGCCGCGGGCCTCGGCTTCACCGCGGCGCCCGCCGAGGCCGAATCCAGGCGATCGGCCGCCCAACCCGCCACCGGCTGCCTGTGGGCCGGAACCTCCCACCCTGCCGGCGCTACCGTCATCGCGGGCGGTCGCGGCTACACCTGCGGCGCCGACGGCCGCGGCACTCCCATGTGGTCGGCCGGCGCGGCGTCGGACCGGCCCGATACCGTCGCCAACCCGGGCTCGGCCGGCGACCCGGCCGCGCACTTCAGTCTGGGCGCGCGCCAGCCCGGCACCGCATACAACGACTACTGCGTCGGCAATCAACTGGTCGAGGGCGCCGACGACGTCTACCAGGTGGTGCGTGGCCACGACGACCGCTTGTTCTGGAAGGCCGCCGAACCCGTCAGCGCATGGCGCTTCGATCGCGGAAGCGTTGCGCCGCAGCCGACCTGGCGCGGAACCGGTCTGTGCTACGAGGGCAATCTGGCGTGATCGCGGGTCAGCCCTGTTTGCGGTGCGGAACGAATTCCAGCGTCAGCAGCGCGAGCACGGTGAAGACGATTTCACGCCAGCGGATGAGGACGAAGCGCTGATTGCCGAAGGAGTTGAACTTGCGCAGGAACCGATACAGCGATTCCAGCCGGATCAGCGGATCCAGCGTGCGGGCCAGCACGTAGATGACCTGCTTGGAGCGCGATCGTTCCTTGTCGGCGAACAGTTCGGGGAATGCCGCGAACGCCAGCGAGATGCGGTGCACGTCGTGGTCACGGCCGTAGTCGACGAGGTCGACGATCATCCGCTCGTCCAAGCCGTTCGGGGCATCCTTGCGCCGCCACGGCACATCGAGGCTGAGCTCGCTTCCGTGATTGGAGGATCCGTAGCGCTGGAATCCGGCGACCCGGCCCTCACCGTCGCGGGCGATCACCACGAGCATGCCCGGATTCCGGCCGTCGAGCAGATGGTCCAGGATCATCGAGAAGCCGCGGGTCTGATAGCCGGTTCCCCACTCGTCGACGATGCCCAGCAGCGCCTCGCGCATCTCGCGGTCGAGTTCGCGTTCGGGAATCACCTCGGTCTTGACGCCGAAGTTGCGGGTGCGGCTCACCGCCTGGCGCAGGTTGCGGAATTTGCGGCCGACCATATCGAACGAGTCGACCTCGACCACCACGTCACGGCCGATCGGAATGGCGTGCAGGCCATGATGATCGGTCGCGCGGGTGCGCCACAGTTCGGTGACCGCGGGGCTGGCGCCCAGCACCGCGATCCGCCAGCCGCGCGCGGAAGCGAATTCGGAGAACTCGGCGATGAGCCGACCGAATTCGGCGCAGTTGCCGACCGGGTCGCCCGCGACGACCGCGATGCCGAAGCGCGCGCGGTAGCCGATCGCGGCGTTCGAATCGGCGCTGAAGAAATAGGATTTGGCCGAATGCAGGGCGAACGGGGCCAGCGGATCCTCGACGGTGCGGTCGACCAGTGCGGCGATGCGATGCTGCTGATCCGGTTGCGGGCGCGAACTCTGCGGCAGCATCAGGATCAGGCCCGTGGAGGCGAGGCAGACGAAGCCGACGGTGCCGTGGTCGCTGCGGTAGGCGATATTGGACACCCCGAGCACGATCACCGCGACCGTGAAGTGCGGCAGCGTGATCGGCCGCCGCAGATGCAGTCCGCGCGCCACGAACAGGCCCGACAGCGAAATCGCCACGAACCAGCCGCGATTGACACCTTCCCGGGAGGCGCGGTCGGCCGCGTACAGCAGCACCACACCGACCAGCAACAGCACCACGATCAGCGGAACCCGCACGGCGCGGGTCGGATTCAGGGCGGCGTGCCGATAGGTGCGGTAACCGGTGACGGCCGAATTGAGTTCAGCCATCACGGTCTCCGATCACGCAGCGCATCGCGTGTGTCGTCGAGTTGGTGGGCGCTGCGCACGTCCACGAACATCCTCACCATGGCGGTCCTCCCGAATGGTCGCGTACCGATACAGTATGCGGAACGCTCGTTCCGGCTCTGCGGGGCCCCTCGCACGGTCAGGACGGCACAGCACACTCTGTACCAACCGATATCGCGTCCGGTCTGTTCCCCGCAACACGTTTTCGGCCCACAAAGCCGGCCGTATCGCGAGAATTCACCGCCGGTCCACGAAAGCGCCGCCTACCGCCCCCGGTGACCGCGACAACCGCCGCGCCCACGCATCGGTGTCACTGATCGCGTACCCCGCCGCGACGGATCTACGCCTCGCTCACCCGCCGCCGAAGACGCGTTCGACGACCGTCTTCGCCCGCCTCGTGACGCGCATGTAGTGGTCGAGGAATTCGCTGCCGTCGTCGGTCGGCCAGCCCGCGACCCGCGCCACGGCCGAGAGCAACGGCCCGGGCCCGGGCAGCTGGTCGGCGGGTTTGCCGCGCACCAGCACCAGGGCGTTGCGGGCCTTGGTGGCGGTGAGCCAGGCGTCGCGCAGCAGCTCCACATCGAGGGCGTCGAGCAGTTTGTTCTGTTCGATCACCGCGAGGCATTCGAGCGTGGAGGTGTTGTGCAGCTCCGGCACCTCGTGCGCGTGCTGGAGTTGCAGCAGTTGTACGGTCCACTCGATATCGGCGAGACCACCGCGGCCGAGTTTGGTGTGGGTGGCCGGATTCGCGCCGCGCGGCAGGCGTTCGGAGTCGACGCGCGCCTTGATCCGCCGGATCTCGCGCACGGCCTCCTCGGAGACCCCGCCCTTGGGATAGCGCACCGGATCGATGGAATGCAGGAACCGCAAACCCAGTTCCTCGTTGCCGGCGACCTGATGTGCGCGCAGCAGCGCCTGCACTTCCCACGGCTGCGCCCACTGCTGGTAGTAGGCGCGATAGGCGGCCAGGGTGCGGACCAGCGCGCCGTTGCGTCCCTCGGGCCGCAGCCCCGCATCGACCTGCAGCGGCGGATCGGTACTGGGCGCGCCGAGGAGCCGCTGCACCTGTTCGGCGACGCCGATCGCCCATTTCACCGCGACCGTCTCGTCCGCGCCGGGACGCGGATCGCAGACGAACAGCACATCGGCGTCGGATCCGTAGCCCAGTTCCATCCCGCCGAGACGGCCCATGCCGATCACGGCCAAGTCCGCGGGCGCGGGCGCCTGATGTTCGGCCTCCCAGGCCCGGATCACGGCCTGCAGCGACGCCTCGAGCACCGCGACCCAGACCCATGACAGCGCCCGGCACACCCGCGGCACCTCCAGCATGCCGAGCACGTCGGCGGAGGCGATGCGGGCCAGCTCGTGGCGGCGCAGCGAGCGGGCGGTGGCCACGGCCCGTCTGGGATCGTCGTAGCGGGCGGCCCCGGCCAGGATGCTGGATCGCACATCCTCGGCCTTCGGGGTCAGCAGCAGCGGCCCGTCCGGTCCGTCGGCGAACATCCGGATGGTTTCGGGCGCGTTGATCAGCAGATCGGGCAGATAGGCCGAGGAGCCGAGCACGATCATCAGCCGCTGCGCGATCGCGCCCTCGTCGCGGAGTTCGCGCAGGAACCAGATCTGGTCGTCGAGGCCTTCGGACACCCGCCGGTAGGCCAGCAACCCGGCATCGGGATTCGGTGTGTCACCGAGCCATTCGAGCAGGGTCGGCAACAGCAGCGCCTGGATGCGGCCCTTGCGCCCCACCTCCCCGGTGAGCGCCTTGAGGTGGCCGAGGGCGTTCTCCGGGGCGGCGTAGCCGAGGGCGGCGAGCTGGCGGACCGCGGCCTGCGGACTCAGGCGCAACGCGGCGGCGTCGAGGCGGGCCACCGATTCCAGCAGCGGGCGGTAGAACAGCTTCGCGTGCAGCCGGCGCACCCGCAGGGTGTTGCGCTTGATCTCGCTGCGCAGCACCCCGACCGCGTCCTGGCGCCCGTCGGGACGCATATGCGCCGCGCGAGCGAGCCAGCGCATCCCCTCCTCGTCGTCGGATGCGGGCAAGGTGTGGGTGCGCTTGAGCCGCTGCAACTGCAGGCGGTGCTCGAGCAGGCGCAGGAATTCGTAGGAGGCGGTGAGGTTCGCGGCGTCGTCGCGGCCCACATAGCCACGCGCGGCCAGCGCGGTCAGCGCCTCGACCGTGCCCGGCACGTGCAGCGATTCATCGGCCTTACCGTGCACCAACTGCAGCAGCTGCACCGCGAATTCGACGTCGCGCAGGCTGCCGTGGCCGAGTTTCAGCTCCCGCTCGCGCATGTCCTCGGGCACCAGGCTTTCGACCCGGCGCCGCATCGCCTGCACGTCGGCGACGAAATCCGGTCGTTCCGAGGCGCTCCACACCATCGGCATGAGCGCCTCGCTGTACTGCCTGCCGAGTTCCGGATCGCCGGTGGCCGGGCGGTTCTTCAACAGCGCCTGGAATTCCCAGGTGCGCGCCCAGCGCTTGTAGTAGGTGATGTGCGAATCCAGCGTGCGCACCAGCGCCCCGGCCTTGCCTTCCGGACGCAGCGCCGCATCGACGTCGAAGAATGCGCTGCCGGCGATGCCCATCATCTCCGCGGCCAGCCGGGTGGCGGTGGTGTCGGCGGGTTCGGCGACGAACACCACGTCGACATCGGAGACGTAATTGAGTTCGCGCGCACCGCATTTGCCCATCGCGACCACCGCCAGCCGGACCGGAACCGGGTCGTCGGGGCAGATCCGCGCCACCGCCACCGAGAGCGCGGCGGTGAGTGCGGCATCGGCGAGGTCGGTGAGATGGTTGCCGACCTGCTGATACGGCAGCACCGGTTCGTTCTCGACGGTGGCGGCCAGATCGTGGGCGGCCAGCACCATCAGTTGACCGCGATATCGCTTGCGCAGCAACGCGATCGCGTCGGGTCCGGCGTGGGTGGCGCGGTAGAGCATCGGCGCGGCGTTCGGCCCGGTCTCGGGCGCGGCGCCGACCACGTCGAGCAGATCGTCGAGAATCTCGCGCGTGCTCGGCAGTTCCCGCCGCAACAGCTGCCAGCTCGCCGGATCGGCGACCAGATGGTCGGCGAACGCGCTCGACGAGCCGATCAGCGCGAACAGCCTGCCGCGCAACGACAGATCGGTGCGCAGCGCGGAATCCAGTGCGGCCCAATCGGACCCGAGCGCCTCGCGCAGGCGGATCAGGGTCAGCAGCGCCAGATCGGCATCCGGCGACCGCGACAACGCCCACAGCAGTGCAACGCTGTCGACATTGTCCCAGGCGAGCTCTCGTAACGACGCGGCTGCCGTCGGCTCCAGCAATCCCAGCCGACCGGCACCGGGCACTGCGGGACGTGCAGTCGGTGGCCGGACCATTCTCTCAAATTACCGTCACGGCCGAGCATGCGGAAGTTGCCTGCTCGCAGGCGGTGGAGGGAGTGCTCGGCCGACGTCGGTCAGGGAGCCGATTCCGTTCGGGAAGGGCTGCGGGAACGCCGCCTCCCGCCGGCCTACCGGGAACGAGCCGTATCGGGTCGGAGGCCACAGCAAGCTCGGCCCCGAGCCGCCCATCGCTCGGACCCGGATCGAACGCCCCCTACCGCGGCATCGGCGTCCGCGCCGAAATGGGGTCGACCGCGCGCGCAGCACGCGGCCGACCCGTTCCTCAGAAGCTGTGTTCCGCCCCCGGATAGGTACCCTGCGCTACCTCTCGCGCGTATTCCACTGCGGCGCTGCGCAATTCGTCGCCCACACGGCCGAAGCGCTTGACGAACTTGGCCGTCTTACCGCTGGTGTAGCCGGCCATGTCCTGCCAGACCAGCACCTGGGCGTCGCAGTCGCTGCCGGCGCCGATGCCGACGGTCGGGATGGTCAGCTTGTGGGTGACCTGCCCGGCCAGTTCGGCGGGCACCATCTCCATCACCACGGCGACGGCCCCGGCCTCCTGCACCGCGATGGCGTCGGCGATCAGTTGTTCGGCCCCGTCGCCGCGGCCCTGCACTCGGTAGCCGCCGAGGGTGTTGACGCTCTGCGGGGTGAAGCCGATATGCGCCACCACCGGGATGCCGGAGGCGGTGAGCCGGGCGATGTGCTCGGAAACCCGTTCTCCGCCTTCGAGTTTCACCGCGTGCGCACCACCCTCCTTCATGAAGCGGGTGGCGCTGGCCAGCGCCTGTTCGGGCGAGCCCTCGTAGCTGCCGAACGGCAGATCGGCCACCACCAGGGCATGCGGCGCCCCGCGGACCACGCCGCGTACCAGCGGCAGCAGTTCCTCGATCGTGATCGGCACGGTGGTGTCGTAGCCGTAGACCACGTTGGCCGCCGAATCGCCGACCAGCAGCACGGGGATGCCGGCCTCTTCGAACAGCTTCGCGGTGGAGTAGTCGTAGGCGGTCAGCATCGCCCACTTCTCGCCCGCGGATTTCCATTGCTGCAGGTGCTGTACTCGCGTCTTCCGCCGGGAAGTTGTCGGTGCGGCACCGTAGGCGGTGGTTTCGGAAGCAGGATTATCCTGAGCAGCGGACATCATCGTCCCTTTCGTCTGTCCTCGAGGCCCGATCGGGTCCCCGGGTTGCTATGACCCGTCCAGTCTGCCACCGCGACGGTGCCGCGTTTAAGGCGTGCCCGGGATGGGATTCGTCACACGCGGCGGGAACGACGCGGCCGGCGGAGGCAGCCCGCTCAACCACGGAGGCCGCCGCGGACGCCGTAATGATCACAGGCGGAGATGGAAGGATGGCGCGCATGTCCTTGTCGCGATCCGGTCGCGTCGCAGCCGCGGTGGCCCTGATGTGTGTGGCCGCCGCCTGCTCGTCGACGTCGAAGAATCACCCCGTCGCCCAGCCGTCCGCGCCGAGTCCGGCCGCGCTGCAGAAGTACTACACCCAGGTGCCGGCGTGGGGCAGCTGTGACGGATTCGGCGATTCCTCGACCCGATTCCCGCAGGGCACCGAATGCACGCACATCTCGGTGCCGATCGATTACGACAAGCCCGAGGGCGCGACCGCGCAGATCGCGGTCTCCCGGATCAAGGCGACCGGGCAGCGCATCGGATCGCTGCTGTTCAACCCGGGCGGGCCCGGCCAGGCCGGACTGTGGATGGCCGCGCAGGGACAGGACACCCCGCTCGCGCAGCGATTCGACCGCATCGGTTTCGATCCGCGCGGTGTCGGCGCCTCCACGCCGCTGATCGAATGTCTGACCGGGCAGCAGTGGGATCAGCAACGCGCCGAACCGCCCAAGGACTACACCCCCGCCGGCATCGCGGCCGCCGAGCAGGAGAACAAGGACTTCGCCGCCCACTGCACCGAGAAGACCGGCAACGAATTCCTCGCCCACGTCGGCACTCGCGAGGTGGTGCAGGACATGGACATCATCCGGGGAGTGCTCGGCGACGACAAGCTCAACTACGTCGGCTACTCCTACGGCACCCGGCTCGGCTACACCTACGCCGAGAAGTTCCCGGACAAGGTGCGGGCCATGGTGCTCGACGGCGCCCTCGATCCGGACGCCGATCCGGAGAAGGAATCGGTGCAGCAGGCCGCCGGATTCCAGAAGGCGTTCGACGCCTACGCCGCCGACTGCGCGAGCAAACCGGACTGCCCGCTGGGCCAGGACGCGAGTCAGACGGTGGCCCGCTTCCACGATCTGGTCAACCCGCTCTGGAACCATCCGGCCGAGACCCGCGACGGCCGCGGGCTCACCTACAGCGACGCGGTCACCGGTGTGCAGAACACCCTCTACGCCGAGGACAG
Organism: Nocardia sp. 852002-51101_SCH5132738; assembly: GCF_001665695.1. Classification (NCBI taxonomy): domain Bacteria; kingdom Bacillati; phylum Actinomycetota; class Actinomycetes; order Mycobacteriales; family Nocardiaceae; genus Nocardia; species Nocardia sp. 852002-51101_SCH5132738. The sequence goes on from NZ_LZML01000141.1 coordinate 15,860, forward strand.
CTGGAATGTGCTGAGCGCGGGCCTGGCTCAGCTGGCCAAGGGCAAGGGCGACATCCTGCTGCAGCTCGCCGATCTCTACGACGGCCGCAGCAAGGACGGCACCTACGACAATTCGCAGGACGCGTTCCTGGCCATCCACTGCGTCGACGATCCGGCCATCAAAGACCGCGCCGACACCGATAAGCAGGACGCGGAATACCGCAAGGTTGCCCCGTTCCTCGACGACGGCCACGCCACCGGGCAGGCGCCGCTCGAGATGTGCGCGTTCTGGCCCGTGCCCAACAGCGGCTCCCCGCACAACATTTCCGCACCGGGCCTGCCCAAGACCGTGGTCATCTCCACGACCGCGGATCCGGCCACCCCGTATCAGGCCGGTGTCGATCTGGCCCATCAGCTGGGCGCGGCGCTGATCACCAACAAGGGAACCCGCCACACCGCGTTCCTCTCCGGGGGCGTGCCGTGCGTGGACGACGCCGTCTTCGCCTACCTCATCGACCTGAAGACACCGCCGGAAGGACTCACCTGCGGCTGACGCCACACATGCGGACCGGCGGTTGTTGCACGATGTAACACGGATTTAACCGCGGGTGCCTACGCTCGCGCGTATGGATCGCCAGAAGGAATTCGTGCTGCGGACGCTCGAGGAGCGGGACATCCGCTTCGTGCGACTCTGGTTCACCGACGTCCTGGGATATCTGAAGTCGGTGGCGATCGCCCCCGCGGAGCTGGAAGGCGCCTTCGAGGAGGGCATCGGATTCGACGGCTCGGCGATCGAAGGCTTCGCCCGGGTGTCGGAGGCCGATATGGTCGCCAAGCCCGATCCGTCGACGTTCCAGGTACTGCCGTGGTCCACCAGCAAGGGCCATCAGCATTCGGCGCGCATGTTCTGCGATATCGCGATGCCCGACGGCTCGCCGTCGTGGGCCGATCCGCGGCACGTGCTGCGCCGGCAGTTGAACAAGGCCGGTGACCTGGGGTTCAGCTGCTATGTGCATCCGGAGATCGAGTTCTTCCTGATCCGCTCGGCGCTCAAGGACGGCCGTCCGGTGCCCGCCGACAACGGCGGCTTCTTCGATCAGGCCGTCCACGACGAGGCGCCGAACTTCCGCCGCCACGCCATCGACGCGCTCGAATCGATGGGCATCTCGGTGGAGTTCAGCCATCACGAGGGTGCGCCCGGCCAGCAGGAAATCGACCTGCGCTACGCCGACGCGCTGTCGATGGCCGACAACGTGATGACCTTCCGCTACCTCATCAAAGAGGTGGCCATCGACGAAGGCGTGCGGGCCTCGTTCATGCCCAAGCCCTTCTCCGACCATCCGGGTTCGGCCATGCACACCCACATGAGCCTGTTCGAGGGTGAGCACAACGCCTTCGCCGATCCCGACGACCCGAACAACCTGTCCGAGACCGCGCGTGCGTTCATCGCGGGCATTCTCGAGCACGCCAACGAGATCAGCGCCGTCACCAACCAGTGGGTGAACTCCTACAAACGGCTGATCCACGGTGGCGAAGCGCCGACCGCCGCTTCCTGGGGCCGGTCGAATCGTTCTGCACTGGTCCGGGTTCCGATGTACACGCCGAACAAGCAGTCCTCGCGGCGAGTCGAGATCCGCAGCCCAGACTCCGCGTGCAATCCGTATCTGGCCTTCGCGGTGCTGCTGGCCGCGGGCCTGCGCGGTATCGAGAAGGGGTACACGCTGCCCCCCGAGGCCGAGGACGACGTGTGGTCACTGACCACCGCCGAACGCCGCGCGATGGGCTTCCGCGAGCTGCCCTCGACCCTGGACGAGGCGCTGCGGGCGATGGAGCGGTCCGAGCTGGTCGCCGAAACGCTGGGCGAGCACGTGTTCGACTTCTTCCTGCGCAACAAGCGCCACGAGTGGGCCACCTACCGCGCCCAGGTCACCCCGTGGGAGCTGGGCGAGTACCTGACGCTGTGATCGCCTGTGCGAGACCGGCTCCGGCCGGCCGCACCGACGATGGCCGAGCTGATTAGGTTGTCCCGATGAACGCCCCTGTATCGGTGGCCGATCAACCACTGCAACCACTGATCGACTGGGCCACCCGGGAACTCGCGCAGCGGGGACTGACCGTGACCGGCGCGCAGGAGATGCGGCGGCGGGACTGGACGCTGCTCGCCCGCATCGAGACGAACGGCGGAGCTGTCTGGGCGAAGGCGAGTGCGCGCGCGTTCGCCCACGAGGGCCCGCTGCTGGCGGCCTTGGATCGGCTCGTTCCGGGATCGGTGCCGAAACCCCTTGCGGTGCATCGTGAGAACGGATGGTTCCTCGGAGGCGACGGCGGCGAGACCATGCGAACCGGACCACTCGACCGCCACTTCGCACTCGACGGTACGGACGCGCCGCCGCCGCGTCCCCCGGAATGGGAATCGGTGCTGCGGTCCTACGCCGGCCTGCAGCACACCGTCTGCACGCACGCGGAATCGTTGCGCGACACCGGAACTCCGTACCTGCCGCCGGTGCGCCTGATCGAGGTCTACCGCCACTTCGCCGACCGCGCCCCGGGACTGGAGTTCGCGATCGAATCGGCCGCTGCCGAACTCGCGCGGTACGGCCGGCTGAGCGTGGAACACAACGACCTGTATCCGGGCCACGTCTTCCGCGCCACCGCCGCGGTGTTCGACTGGGGCGACGCGCTGATCACCCATCCCTTCCTGTCCGTGCGCACCTTCCGGGATCCGCAGCGCGCGGCGTATTTCGACGCCTGGCGGGAACTGACCACCGTCACCGACCGCGAGATCGAGCTGGCCGAACGCCTCGCGCCGCTGACCACCCTGCATTCGTGGCTGACCATCGACACGGCACCGGGCCGCCCCGGCGAACGGTTCGCGCCCTTCGTCACCGAGATGCTGGACCTGCTGCGCGCGAACTTCGCCTGAGCCACCCGTCCACTCGCGGTGAGGTGGCAGACTCGTAGGTCCACAGCAGGAACTCCGGATGCACGCCGGAATCGAACAAAGGGAACAGATGTCGCAGAGCCGTTGGATGACTCGCGGAGCGCTCGCCGTCGGTGCGGCGCTGGCCGTCGTGCTGGTCGCCGGATGTGGTGGCGAAAGCACGGGTTCGGCCGGCCCCGAGAAATCCGGCGCTTCGGCGACCTCGACGGCCGCGCGGCCCAGCGGTTCGGCCGGCGTCACCGCCAAGCCGGGACAGACCAGTCCCGTCCAGGTTCCCGACCCGGTCGCACAGAAGCTGTGCGACGCCATCTCGCCACAGCTGTCGGACTGGCGGGTGCAGGGCCCGACACTGGGCAAGGTGGCGCTGAACATCACGGTGCACCAGTGGGCCGCGGAGAACGGCGGCATCAACCTGGCGGTGCTCGGCGACAAGGCCGTGGTGGACCGGATCACCACCAAGACCTGCTCCGATGTTCGCACGCAGGCGCTGCAGGCGCTGGAACTGCCCGATCTCGCCTCGGGAATCGCCTTCTGATGCGCACCCTCTACCCGCCGCTGGAGCCCTACCGTGAGGGCATGCTCGACGTGGGCGATGGGCAGCACATCTACTGGGAGGAGTCGGGCAACCCCGACGGCAAGCCGGTGGTGTTCCTGCACGGCGGCCCGGGTGGCGGCACCGATCCGATGCACCGGCAGTTCTTCGATCCCGCCGCCTACCGGATCGTGCTGTTCGACCAGCGCGGGTGCGGGCGTTCGACGCCGCATGTGGCCGACGGGGCGAGTCTGGAGGTCAACACCACCTGGCATCTGGTGGCCGATATCGAGCGGCTGCGCACCCATCTGGGGATCGAGCGCTGGCAGGTCTTCGGCGGGTCCTGGGGTTCGACGCTGGCGCTGGCCTACGCCCAGACCCACCCCGAGCGCGTGACGGAGATGGTGCTGCGGGGCGTTTTCCTGTTGCGGCGCAAGGAAATCGACTGGTACTACAACGGCGCCGCCGGATTCGTCTATCCCGACGGATGGGAGAAGTACCTGGCGCCGATCCCGGACGGCGAGCGCGACGGGGATCTGGTGGCGGCCTATCACCGGCTGCTGCACTCCCCCGATCAGGACGTCGCGACCGCCGCCGCCGTGGCGTGGTCCAGCTGGGAAGGCGCGACGAGTTCGCTGCTGCCGCAACCGGAACGGGTCGCCGAATCCGCCGAACCCCGCTTCGCCCTGGCCTTCGCCCGCATCGAGAACCACTACTTCGTGCACGGCGGATTCCTGGAAGAGAACCAGCTGCTGCGCGATATCGACCGGATCGCGCATATTCCCGCGGTGATCGTGCAGGGCCGCCACGATATCGTCTGCCCGGCGGTCAGCGCCTGGGATCTGCATCGGGCCTGGCCCGGTTCGCGGCTGCATCTGGTGGCCGATGCCGGGCATGCCGCGGCCGAGCCGGGGACCACCCATCATCTGATCGAGGCCACCGACGAATTCCGGGATCGGCGATGAGCGGCGCAGCCGGTCCCGCCGTCGTCGCCGCTCTCGGTGAGGACGTGGACCGGCTGCTGTCGGCGGAACCGAAGGTCCGTGCCGACGAATCGGATTCGGTGCACCAGATGCGGGTCGCCACCCGCCGGCTGCGGTCGGTGCTGCGGTCGTATCGGAAGGTGTTCCACCGCGGCGAGATAGATGCCATCCGCGACGAATTGCGGTGGCTGGCGGGGCTGCTCGGCATCGCCCGCGACGCCGAGGTGCGCGCCGACCGGTTCGCCGCGCTGCTGGACGAATATCCCGACGTGCAGCGGCATCTCGGGCGGCGGCTGGTGAGCGCGGAGCGCGCGGCCTACACCGACGCCCACCGAACCGTGCTGCGGGAACTCGACGGTGAGCGCTACGACCTGCTGCGCGCGCGAGTGGTCGGCCTGCGCACCCATCCGCCGCTGCGCCGCAAACGCGCCCGTCGCGACGCCGACCGCGTGTTCACGGCCGCGGTGCGCGCGGACCTGCGCCGGCTGAAGGACCGGGTCGACGCGGAACGAGCCGTCGAGGACACCGATCGGGTCGAAGCGCTGCACGATATCCGCAAGGCCGCCAAGCGTTTACGCTACAGCGCCGAAGCCGCCACCGATATCCTCGACGGCCCCGCCGAGGACCTGGCCCGGCGCGCGAAGAAGGTGCAGGGCGTCCTGGGCGACCACCGCGACGCCATCGAGGCGCTGGCCACCATCACCGCCCGCGCCGAAATCGTGCGCGGCCGCGGCGACGATACGACGCCCTACGAGTTGCTGTGCGCCGCCGAGGTCGAAGCCGCGCGCACCGCCCTCGACCAGTACCCGTCCCTCATCGAATTCCTGAACTACGACTACCTGTCCTGATCGGGCTTGACCTTCACGTATACGTCAACCCCTACGGTCGCCCCATGACCTCCACAACCGCGACCACCCGCTCGATCCACCTGGCCGCTCGCCCGGCCGGGTTCCCCGAACTCACCGATTTCCGCGTGGTCGAGCATCCGATGCCGTCCGCTGAGGCCGGCCGGCTGCTGATCCGAAATCTCTTCATGTCGATAGACCCCGGCAGCCTCATGCGAATCGGCGCCTATCCCGGAATCCCGATGCCGCCGTTCGCGATCGGTGAGGTGCTGTCCGGCGACGCGATCGGCGAGGTGATCGAATCCGGCGATCCGACCGTTCCGGAGGGCGCGCTGGTCCTGCACCGGCTCGGCTGGCGCGAACACGCCCTCGCCGACGCGCGGACAGTACGCATGGTGGATCCGGATGCCTACCCCTCGCCGTCCGGATATCTGGGCTTCGGTCTGGTCGCCTACGTCGGTCTGACCGTGGTCGCCGGCCTGAGCGCCGGCGATACCGTCTTCGTCTCCAGCGCCGCCGGTGCGACCGGGAGCCTGGCCGGGCAGATCGCGCGACTGCTCGGCGCCGGTCGCGTCGTCGGCAGCGTCGGCTCAGCGCGCAAGGCCGCCTACATCGTCGACGAACTCGGCTACGACGCCGCCGTCGACTACCACGACGAACCCTTCGTCGATCGGCTTCGAGCCGCGGCGCCCGGGGGCGTGGACGTGTATTTCGACAATGTCGGCGGAACCCAATTGCGTGCGGCGATCGAGGTGATGAATGTCGGCGGACGCATCGCGCTCTGCGGAGCTCTGGCCAGGCAGCGCGCGGGCGGCGAGCCGGATGCGGGACCGGGTGATCTGCTGGCGGTGATCGGCAAGCGATTGACGTTGCGCGGATTCACCACGCTCGATCACCTGGATCTGGCCCCGGAATTCGGCCGGAAGCTGCGGGAATGGACGGCGGCGGGAGATATCGTACGCGTCGAAACCGTCGTCGAAGGCCTCGAGAACGCGCCGCGCGCTCTACTGGATGCGGTGCGGGGGCGCTACACCGGGAAGGTTGTGGTGCGGCTGGCGCGTTGAGCACGAGGGTGAGACGGCGGAGAGGATACGCGGCATGTTGATCGGCGAACTGGCGGCCCGCACCGGAGTCACTACTCGGGCGCTGCGCTTCTACGAGGAACAGGGACTACTCACCTCCGGGCGCACCGCCGCGGGATACCGGGAATACGAGGAGGAGGCGGTGGCCCGGGTACGGAACATACGGGAATTGCTTCAACTCGGATTCACCGTCGAGGACGTGCGCGCCTTCGCTCCCTATCTGGACCGGGAGCTTCCCGACGTCTTTCCCTACGAGCCACGCTGCGCCTCGGGATATGCAGTGGTCGGACCGCCACGGGTGGCGGAGCTGAACGAGCGCATCGCCCGGCTGACACGCCTTCGGGATCAGTTGGTGAGCCGGATGCCGTGGCTCGATCCGGAGCACGTTTCCGGCCACCAACGGGTCAGTCCGCCGGGAAGCTGAAACCGACCACGCGTTTATCGGGGTCCGCGATGTCCAGGCGCACTCGCACCCGCCGGCCTTCGGGCGGTGCCCCGGCGCATTTGCCGAGTACCGGCGGATCGGCGACGAAGATCTCGGCGGATCGGTTGCCGTTGCCCTCGCGGATGACCACCGCCTCGAACACGTCGCCCAGACGTGATGCGAGCACGGTGGATTCGGTGAGGTCGATGCACGCGCGTTCGAGTTTGCCGCCCACCGCGTCACTGCGCCGCATCGCGTCGGCGGCGGCGCCGAGCCCGTCGCGAACCCACTGCGGCACCGGGGTGCCCGCGCAGCGAGCCAGGCAGACTTCCGTGGCGTAGCGGTCGGCGAGGCGGCGCAGCGGCGCCGTCACGTGTGCGTAGGCGGCGCCGATCCCGCTGTGCTGCAACACATCCGGCGTTTGCCCGTCGAGCACGGTGTAGGACGCGCCGCGCAGGAGGCTGGTCGCCTCCGAGTTCAGCACCAGCGCGGCGGGGGTGTTGGGATCGAGGCCGGCCAGCATCCGGCCCACCGGCATACCCGCCGGCCAGCGCACCCCGAGCGCGGCGGCGGTGCGGCGCATGGACGCGATCGCCGAGGCCGGTGGCGCAGGCATCGTGCGCAGCAATCCGATGCGGGCGTCGGAATCGGTGTCGGCCAACATGATTCGGGCCGCGCAGATGCCGGTGAGCAGCGAGACCTGTTCGTTCCAGTCGTCGGCGGCGGTGCGCGGCTCGACCGCCAGCTGCCAGTGTTCGGTGTCGTGGTCGCGTCCGTCGGGAATCACCGATTGCGCGGGCAGCCGCAGTTCGATCGCGCCGCGCGCCAACCCGGCCTCGATCCGCAGGCGGCCGAATTCCGGCAGTGCCGCGATCGAGGGATGCAGGCGGCCGGCGTCGGCGTCGGCCTGGACGCCGGGATAGTCGAGGCGGGCGCGGGAGCGAACCAGGGCGCGCCGGACCGAGAAGCGTCGCGGCTCGGCCTTGTCGTCGCAGTCGATGGTCCAGAGCGCGGCGGGACGAACGGCGCCGGGCAGCAGACTCGCCGACCCTTCCGAGAGCACCGGCGGATGCAGCGGCACGGTGCCGTCGGGCAGATAGAAGCTTTGGCCCCGGGCGAGGGATTCCCGCGCGAGCGCCCCGTCGGGCGCGACCACCGCGCCCACATCGGCGATGGCGTAGTGCAGCAGGAATCCGGTCGGGGTGCGTTCGAGATGCAGCGCCTGGTCGAGATCCATGGCGCCGGGTGGGTCGATCGTCACGAACGGGATGTCGGTGCGATCGGCCCGGACGCCCGCGAACGCATCGGCTGCGTCGCGGGCCTCCGAGACCGCCTCGGACGGATATTCCGAGGCGAGTCCGAATTCGGATCGCACGACACCGAAATCCACCGGTGCCGAGACGATCCTGGGATGCAGTTCCACGCGGGGCGCTGAACCTTACTTGAGCGCCAGCATGGTGCCGTTCAGCTGATCGAACGGGCCGTACACGGTGAAGACGACGCGGCCGTCGGGGTACTGCGACGACAGGGTCGCCGCGGCATCGAGAGCCTGGCCGAACGAGGCGGCCGACGGGTGCGGCAGCACCGCGATCGACTGGCCGAAATGGGTCTGGTGGACCCACTGGGTGTCACCGGGGCTGAGGTCCACCTGGACGCCACCCGGCAGCGGAGTGACCGCGACCGCGGACGCCGATCCCGCGCCCAACACCGCCACACCCGACGCAGCTGCGGCGATCAATGCACCGGCCGCCAACTTGCGAACTACTCGCATATATACAGAACCTGCTTTCCGACACTCGTAGCACCCATAGCCGCTGCCACCCCCGGCAACGACACTTCCAACGGCCAACACTGTATGACGTCGGTCACGGTTCCGGCCACTCCGGGGCGGTTCGTCGCGCGGGACACGCCGGGACCAGCCGATTCGCCCGCATTTGCCGGGAATGCGCCCGCCGGCCGGACCGGGCGGCGACCGGGCGCGGACCGCGCGAAGCTCCGGTGCCTGCGATTTCGCGATCGGTCACCACGACGGCGGCCACACGGTTCCGGCGCGTGCAACGGGGGTCGACGGATCGTTGCGAGTGCGAACATCGACAGCCCGCGAACCGGATCATTCCGGAAAGAAATATCACATCATTCAGAGCGGACGGGTATCACTCCGAGGAGTCGGACCTACGTCCAGATCACGCTACCGTACGCCGAATCCCCCCGTCGAGTCCGTTTTCCGCTGGGCCTGCGACTGTCCGAGCGCGCTGTTACTGTTGCCGATGGTGACAGGCCACGGCGTACCCACGGATTCGGGGGTCCGTGCAGTAACGAGAGTGCGCCGCGCGGCGAGAGTCGTCGAGTAATAGTTCCTCGAGTACAAGGAGTTCCACACCGCATGTCGTCCATCGTCTTCGACTACCTGCTGCCTCTCGTCGGTCCGGAGCAGGCGGCCTACTGGGCCCAGATTCTGGTGATCAACCCCGCCGGCTGATCACCGCGCGACCGCACCCGGTGCCGGCGGTTCGCCGCGGGCACCGCATGCGGTCGCAAGGCCCGGCTTCGACGACGATCCGACACAGGAGGCCTCCACCATGACCACCGATCACGTCTGGTTCATCACCGGCACCAGCAGCGGCTTCGGCCGCGCGATCGCGGAGGCGGTGCTGGCCGACGGCGGCAGCGTGGTCGCCACCGCGCGCAAAACCGAATCCCTTGCCGAACTTCGAGATCGCGCTCCGGAGCGGGTGCTCGTCGCACAGCTGGACGTCACCGACCCGGCGTCGATCACCGCGGCGGTCGAGGAGGCGCGAGTTCGGTTCGGCCGCATCGACGTTCTGGTCAACAACGCCGGCTACGGACTGCGCGGCGCGCTCGAGGAATGCGACGACGAGCAACTGCGCGCACTGATGGAAACCAATGTCTGGGGCCTGATCTCGGTCACGAAGTCGGTACTGCCGCTCATGCGGGCCCAGCGCAGCGGGCATATCGTGCAGCTGTCCTCGGTCGGCGGCGTGCGCGCCCGTCTCGGTGGAACCCCTTACGCACTCAGCAAATTCGCGGTCGAGGGACTCTCGGAGGGATTGTCGTACGAGGTCGCGCCGTTCGGCATCAAGGTCACCATCGTGGAGCCGGGACCGTTCCGCACCGACTTCGCCGGGCGATCCATCCAGTGGGCCGAATCGATGCCCGAATACGCACCGGTCTTCGCCGAGGAACGCGAACGCTTTCACGCCCAGGACGGCGCCCAGCCCGGCGATCCGGCCCGCGCCGCCGCGGCCGTGCTGCGCGCGGTCGCCATGGACGAGCCGCCCTTGCGGCTGCCGCTCGGCCCCGAGGCATTCGCCGGCATCCGCGCCACCCTGACTCAGCGCCTCGCTGATCTGGACGAACTCGAACCCTGGGCCGCCGACACCGGCTTCCGCTGACCACTCCCCTCGCCTCGACCGCCGGAGGACCCGACATGCTGTCCGCGGAAGACCACTTCGCGATCACCGATCTGATCAATCTGCACGGCCACCTGACCGACAACGGCGATTTCGACGGCTGGCCCGCCCTGTTCGCCGAGGACGTCGTCTACGACGTCAGCGCCATGGGCGGCGGCGTCCTGGTCGGAATTCCCGCCTGCCGCGACGCCGCGCTGGCGATGGGCGACAACAACCCCGTCGCCCACCACGTCACGAACATCGTCATCAACGAGGTCGCCGACGGCACCGTCCGCGCCCTGTCCAAGGGGTTCGGCGTCATGACCGACGGTACGGTCGGCAGCGCCACCTACGAGGACACCATCCAGCGCATCGGCGCCGGCTGGAAGATCACCCACCGCATCGTGCGCCCGCGGCGGAAACCGCTGCACCCCTGATCCGGCGCCCTTCCACTGATCACGGAACATGCCAATATTGCTCCGAAGTTGCCGGCGAGGGCGATCATGGAGGCATGAACGCGGAACCACTACCGCACACCCCCGCCCTGCGACGAATGCTGGACGATGCCTCGGCGATCGCGCGCCGGGCGGGCCATACCGCCCTCGGCACCGAACACCTCGTCCTGGCCGGCCTGCAGGACCCGAATTCCACTGTCGCCCAAGCCTTTCACCGTGCGGGCGCCAATCTGGCGGCGATCTCGGACGCCTTGCACGAAACCCTGCGCAACGGGCCGTACCCGAACCCGACCGACCATCCGGACAACGGCGAGGGCTGCGCGCGCTAGCCGGGCGCGGTCGGTCAGCGCAGTGAGGTTTCGTCGCCGACCGTGAACTCGGTGACCCGGGCTTCCCGGATCATCGCGCCCTGCTGGTCGGACACGCCCGCACCGCGGAAAGCATCCAGCGCCGCGCGGTCGCTCCACCGTTCCAGAATGTTGATGCGGCCGGTATCGATCAGGTCGGCCGACAGGGCGAAATCGAGGCATCCGGGAGTCTTCCGCGCCGCGCTCACCACCTCGACGCAGGTCGCCAGATAACGGTCCCGATCGGCCGGGTCCACCCGCAGGTAGCCGGTGACGATGATCTGCCGAGGCGTGGCATCCATGCGGCCAGGGTCTCATGCCGCGAACCCCGAAGGGGACGAGTCGGTCTGTAAGCCGGATCCTGTTCCCGGTTCGCACCGGGAGGCGACCATCCATCTGGGTGCACCGTTACCGGGCACCTCGAGCAGTCAACCCGCAGGCTCGGGCGAGCAGCCCTCGGGCACCTGCGCAGCCGCACTCGCGAGAATGCGGCCTTCGACCTTGCTCCGGGCGGGGTTTACCGAGCCGCCCCGGTCACCCGGGGCGCTGGTGCGCTCTTACCGCACCGTTTCACCCTTACCGGCGTACCTCCGGAGAGACCGCCGGCGGTCTGTTTTCTGTGGCACTGTCCCGCGGGTCACCCCGGGTTGCCGTTAACAACCGCCCTGCTCTGTGGAGTCCGGACTTTCCTCGGCGACGGGCGGCGGCACAACCGTGCCCGTTCCCGTCGACGCGGTCGCCCGACCGACTCGTCGCGCACCATTGTGCCGTGCGAGCGGCGCCGAGCGCACATCGGGCCGCCACCGACATCCGGGCTCGGCCGGGAATCGGGGCCGCGGCGGTCGCGCGGCGCGCCCTGGGACGGCGTGGCGCGGTACCGGAGGTTACGCATACAGTGAAGCCGCATTCGCCGTGGAACGCGTCCCCACAGCGAACCGACGGCACAGAAGGGCAGCGCACATGGTGTTCGGCGACTTCCAGAACGAGATCTACTTCCAGGGGCTGCGCGGTGTCGTACCGGAGTACCCGGTCGCGTTCGCCGAACTCGAACAGCGCGCGCAGGCCGCTATGCCGCCCTCGATCTGGTCGTATGTGGCCGGCGGCGCGGGCGACGAGCGCACCCAGCGCGCCAACGTCACCGCCTTCGACCGCTGGGGGCTCATCCCCCGCATGTTCGTCGGCGCGAAGGAGCGCGACCTGTCGGTCGATCTGTTCGGAATGACGCTTCCCACACCGCTTTTCATGGCCCCTGTCGGCGTGATCGGCCTCTGCGCCCAGGACGGCCACGGCGATCTGGCGACCGCCCGCGCCGCCGCCCGCACCGGTGTGCCGATGGTCGCCTCGACCCTCACCGTCGATCCGCTCGAGGATGTCGCCGCCGAATTCGGTGACACCCCGGGCTTTTTCCAGCTCTACACCCCCACCGACCGCGATCTCGCGGCCAGCCTGGTGCACCGCGCGGAGCAGGCCGGGTACAAGGGCATCGTCGTCACCCTCGACACCTGGATCACCGGCTGGCGGCCGCGCGACCTGTCCACCGGTAACTTCCCGCAGCTGCGCGGACACTGCCTCGCCAACTACTTCACCGATCCGGTCTTCCTCTCCGGTCTGCAGCGCTCACCGGAGGAGGATCCGATGAGTGCGGTGCTGCGGTGGGTGCAACTGTTCGGCAACCCGCTGCGCTGGGAGGATCTGGCCTGGCTGCGCTCCCTCACGGATCTGCCCTTGATCGTCAAGGGAATCTGCCATCCCGACGATGTGCGCCGGGCCCGCGACGGCGGCGTGGACGGCATCTACTGCTCGAATCACGGTGGGCGCCAAGCCAATGGCGGACTGCCCGCGCTCGACATGTTGCCCGAGGTCGTCGCCGCGGCCGAGGGTCTGCCGGTGCTGTTCGATTCCGGAATCCGCAGCGGCGCAGACGTCGTCAAGGCGCTCGCGCTCGGCGCCACCGCGGTCGGAGTGGGCCGGCCCTACGCCTACGGTCTGGCGCTCGGCGGGGTGGACGGAATCGTGCACGTCCTGCGCACTCTGCTGGCGGAAGCGGACCTGATCATGGCGGTCGACGGCTATCCGGCGCGGAAGGATCTGACTCGCGAATGTTTGCGTTCCGTCCACCCGTAATCGTGCCCTGAGCGGGGATCCACGTCTGCGGCCGGGCGCGCGACCCAGTACGGTATTCGCCCATGGAGCGTGTCGAGGTGGGGTTCGGTTCGGGAAGCGAACAGTGTGCAGCGTGGCTCTATCTTCCGGACGGCCCGCCCAAACCGCGTCCGCTGGTCATCATGGGGCACGGGCTGGGCGCGAACCGGGAAATGGGTCTGGATCGCTACGCACGCCGGTTCGCCGCGGCCGGAATGGGCGTGCTGGTCTTCGATTACCGGCATTTCGGGGCCAGCGGTGGTGAACCGCGCCAGCTGATCAACATCGCCCGCCAGCGCGACGACTGGCGCGCCGCGATCGCCTTCGCCCGCACCCTCAAGGGCTTCGACGCGACCCGAATCGCGTTGTGGGGCAGCTCCTTCGGCGGCGGGCACGTGCTGTCCATCGCACACGAGGACGACTACCTGGCCGCTGTCGTGGCACAGTGCCCGTTCACCAGCGGCTGGTCCTCGGCGATGGCGAAGGGGCCGATCAGCCTCGCCAAGACCGGCACCCTCGCGCTCATCGACATCCTGGTGGGCCCGATCCGCCGCAAGCCGGTGGGCGTGCGACTGGCCGGGCGGAAGCGTTCGGCGGCGTTGATGAGCGCCTCCGACGTGCCCGAGGGTTTCGGCCGCCTCGCCGAGGAGAGCGAGCAGTACCAGCCGAAAGTCGCTGCCCGCGTAGGGATGTCGGTGCTGTTCGATTCACCGTGGCGGCGCACCAAGGGCATCAAGGTGCCGGTGCTGTATGCGGTGTGCGACAACGATTCGGTCGCGCCGGTGGGTCCGACGCTGAAGGCCGCTGAACGCACCAAACACGGCATCGTGAAGCGATACCCGATCGGGCACTTCGACATCTACTTCGACGACTGGTTCGAGAAGGCCGTCTACGACCAGACCGAATTTTTGGTGTCGGTCCTGCGTCCCTGACCGTCGCCGACCGGCGTTCAGAGATACGAGGTGTCGTTGACCAGACGCACCGACGATCCGCCGTCGGGATAGAACTCGGCGATCGACAGCGACGCCAGATCCAGATGCAGCCGATACAGCAGCGACGGGCCGACTTCCAGGGCCAATTGCAGCAGTGTCTTGATCGGCGTCACGTGGCTGACCACGACGACGTTCTGTCCCGGATACAGCGCGAGCAGATCGCGACGCGCCGCCTCGACGCGTTCGCGCACCTGGGCGAAGCTCTCCCCGCCCGGGGCGGGCAGCGACGGATCACCGAGCCAGCGCTGATGCAACTCCGGATCCCGTTGTGCCGCTTCGGTGAACGTGAGGCCTTCCCATTCGCCGAAGTCGGTTTCGGTCAGCGCGTCCAGAACCCGCACCGGGACGTCGAGGGCCTGGGCCGCGGCCTGCGCGGTTTCGCGGGACCGGCCCAGCGGCGAGGTGACGACCGCCGCGATATCCCCCTTCGCGGCGAGATATTTCGCGGCGCGGGCGGCCTGTTCCCGGCCGAGTGCGGTGAGGTCCGGATTGCCGCGGCCGGAATACCGTCGCTCCACGGACAATTCGGTCTGGCCATGACGCAGCAGCAACAGCCGGGTCGGCCGCCCGCGGACGCCGGTCCAGCCCGGACCGGTTGTCGCCGGGGCCGTCTCCTGCACGACCGGATCCTCGTGCGCGGCACGGGCGTCGGCCGCTTCGTCGATCCAGCCCGGCAGCTCCGCCTCGACGCCGCGCGCCGACACCGATTCCTGCGCAGCCGATTCCGGTTCGGCCACGCTGTCGATCACCGGGCGCTCGGTATCGGCTTCGCGCACCTCCGCGACCACCACCGCATCGTCCATGGCCTCGTTGGCGAGCCGATCGGCATGCGAATTCTGCTCGCGCGGAATCCATTGGAAGCCCACCCGATCGAAGCCCGCGACCAGCTGCCTCGCACGTTCCGCGAGCGGAATCATGGCCGCGTGCTTGACCTTCCAGCGTCCCGACATCTGTTCGACGACGAGTTTGGAATCCATCCGCACCTCGACGGTGCGCGCGCCCAGTTCCGCCGCGGCCGCCAAGCCCGCGATGAGACCGCGGTATTCGGCGACGTTGTTCGTGGTGACGCCGAGGTATTCGCGACGTTCGGCGAGGATCGTGGCGTGGTCGGAATCCCAGATCACCGCGCCGTAACCGGCCGGGCCGGGATTGCCTCGCGAACCGCCGTCGGCCTCCACGATCACGCTGCGTACCGTCATCGCGGGCCCGTCACAATCCGGATTGCTTGGTGCGCACCAGAATCGCACCGCATTCGGGGCAGCGGACCACGACCTGCGGATCGGTCTTGGCGATCCGGGCGATCTCACCGCGGTCGAGTTCGATGCGGCAGGCGCCGCACCGGCGAGCCTGCAACAGCGCCGCGCCGACACCGTGCTGGGCGCGCTGCTTGTCGTAGATCGCGAGCAGTTCGTCCGGGAATCCGGCGAGCAGCTGTTCACGGTCGGCGTCGCAACGCTGCGCGGCCACATCCAGGTCGGCGACCGCGTCGTCGCGCCGGCTCTGCGCGAGGGTCAGATCCTCCTCGGCGCGCGAGAGGTTGGCGCCCGCGTGCTGGTGATCGGCCTCGGCGGCCTCGCGCCGCTCCATCACCTCGAGCAGTTCGTCCTCCAGCACGCCGCGCCGGCGTTCCAGGCTGCCCAGTTCGTGCTGCAACTCCGAGAGCTGCTTGGCGCCGACGTTGCCACCCTCGAGCATGCCGCGGTCGCGCGCCTCGCGTTTGCGCACGGCGTCGATCTCGCCCTCGAGTTTGCGAATGTCGCGGTCGAGATCGTCGAGCTGGATCTCGACCTTGACCGCCGCATCCTTGCGATCGGTGCGTTCGGCTTCCAGCCGCTGCACTTCCTGCTGTTCGGGCAGCACCTTGCGGCGATGCGCGATCCGCGTCAACTCGGCGTCGACGGCCGCGAGGTCGAGCAGTTTGGCCTGGATCGGTGGTTCGACATTCAACGCGGGACGTACTCCTCGACACTATGGACGGTTGCGGGGCGACGGGCAGCGGGTGCGCGACGCCGGTGCTCAACCGTACTCTGCCCGCGGCCGGTTTCGCCCCAACCCCGCACGGCCCGCCCGCGACCACCGGATACGCGGTCGAGACCTGATGCCCTGTGCCCCGGGCGCCGGCACACGAACAACTCGAGTGCGGCGCCGCCGCGACTGTGACACTCTGACCGGATGGCCGAACATCGCTATCGCGTGGATGTGGTGTGGACCGGCGCCACCACCGACTACCGCTCGTATTCGCGCAATCACGAGGTGCTCGCCGAAGGGCGGCCGCCCCTGCCGGGCTCGGCGGACCCGGTCGTCGGACGGGGCGACGCGACGCGCTGGAATCCCGAGCAGCTCCTGGTCGCCTCGCTCTCGGAATGCCACATGCTCTGGTACCTGCATCTGTGCGTCGAGGCCGGAATCGTCGTGATCGACTATCTCGACGAGGCCGAAGGCGTGATGAACGACCAGCGCTTCGAACATGTCACCCTGCGCCCCCGCGTCACCATCACCGATGCCGCTCGGGTCGAGCAGGCGCGCGCACTCCACACGGAGGCGCACAAGCGCTGCTTCATCGCCAACTCGGTCAATTTCCCCGTCGACCACGAGCCGGACATCCGGACGGAGTGAATTCGCGCCCGTCCACGGTCGCGGGAGAACGGCCGGGCCGGCCTCGCGCCGCTCGTCCCTGTGCCGCCCGAAACTGACACAGCCGGCCGGCTCGCCACCGAACCGCCCCTGTGCGACCGCCGCTCATGTCAGTCGTCGGCGGCGCCGAGGGTCCACGGGTCGGTGCGGAGGGTACTGACCCGGGTTTGCACGCCCGGAAGCGCTTCCCGCACAATACCTTCCGCTTGGGCGCACCAGGGGAATTCGCTGGCCCAATGGGCGACGTCGACGAGTGCGGGACCGCCCGCGCGCAGATGTTCATCGGCGGGGTGGTGGCGCAGGTCGGCGGTGACGTAGGCGTCGACGCCGAGCTTCGCGACCGTGCCGAGGAAGGAATCGCCCGCGCCACCACAGACCGCGACGGTGCGAATCTCGCGGTCGGGATCACCGGCGGCCCGCACACCCCAGGCGGTACCGGGCAGGGCAGCGCGCACGCGAGCGGTGAAGGCGCGCAACGTTTCCGGTTCCGGCAGGGTGCCGATGCGTCCCAGACCTCGTCCCGACGGCAGCGCCGCGCGTTCGGTGACGTCGAAGGCCGGTTCCTCGTAGGGGTGGGCGGCCCGCAACGCGGCCAGCACCGCGGGGCGGGCCGACGGCGGCGCCACCACCTCGACGCGGTCCTCCTCGACGAACTCCAGGTCGCCGACCTGACCGATCGCCGGATTCGCCCCCGCCATCGGCCGGAACTGCCCGGTCCCCGGTACCCGCCAGCCGCATTCGCGATAGAACCCGGCGCCCCCCGCGCCGGCCTCGAACATCGCCGCCAGCACCGCATCGGTGTGGTCGCGCGGAATGAACACCACCCAGGTGTCCACCGGCGCCGCCGATTTCTGCTCCACCGGCCCGGTCACCGTCAACCCGAGCATGTGGGCGAGGGCATCGGACACTCCGGGATCGGCCGAATCGGCATTGGTGTGCGCGGTGAACAGCGCACAGTCGTTGCGGATCAGCCGATGCAGCAGCGCGCCCTTCGGCGTACTCACGGCCACGGTGTCGACGCCGCGCAGCAGCAGCGGATGGTGCACGACCAAAGCCTGTGCGCCCCAATCGATCGCCTCGTCGACGACGGCAGCGGTGGCGTCCACCGCGAACAGCACCCGAGATACCGAGGCAGCGGGATCACCACACACCAGCCCCACCGAATCCCAGGACTCCGCCAGCCGGGGCGGATACGCGTCGTCGAGGACTCGGATCAAGTCCTTCAGCTTGACGTCCTCCCGGCCGTGAACGACCGGGATTCCTCCTGAACCTTGCGGTTCTGCGGTGGGTTCCTGTTTCACAGGGACTCGCTTTCCGCTAGGCGGAAAGACTCACAGTCCCTCCGCAGGCGTTTAATCTCTCGGCGCGTCCCGCCGCGAGAATGTTGTTGGCCGCGTTCAGATCGCGGTCGTGGATGGCGCCGCAAGTGCAGGTCCATTCCCGCACATGCAGTGGCTTCTTGCCGCCCAATTCCCCACAGACGGAGCATAGTTGCGTGGACGGAAAGAACCTGTTCACCTTGGCGAAGGTACGGCCGTAACGGGCCGCTTTCTCCTCCAGCATCCGAGTGAACATGCCCCATCCTGCATCGTGGACCGACTTCGCCAACCGAGTACGGGCCAAGCCATTGACGCACAAGTCCTCGACGAACACCGCTTGGTTTTCGCGGATGATCATCGTGGACTGCCTGTGGGCCCAGTCCCGGCGCGTATCGGCTACCCTCGCGTGAGCCTTCGCGACCCTCACTCGGGCCTTGGCCCGGTTGTTCGAGCCTTTCTCCCTGCGGGACAACGCCTTGTGCGCCTTCCGCAACCGACGCTCGGCTTGCCGCAGAAATTTCGGCGAGTCGATCGTCTTCCCGCCCGACAGCACCGCGAACGTGGACAGCCCCAGGTCGATACCGACCCCGATATCGACCTCCGGCAACGGCTGGTCGTCGGCCCGTACTACGAACGATGCGAAGTACCGGCCTGCAACGTCCTTGATGAGCGTTACCGACGACGGCTCTGACGGCAGCTCCCGCGACCAACGGACCGCTAGTTCGCCGACCTTCGCCACATACAGTCGCCCGTTCGGCCGCAGCGAAAAACCGTTTCGTGTGAGGCGTATCGAGTGCCTGTTGTCCTTGCGGGACCGCAGACGCGGCGGCGCAACCCTCGCACCCTTTCTTGTGCCGGTGGCCGACTGAAAGAAGTTCCGGTACGCGGTGTGCAGGTCGCCGAGCGCCTGCACCAAAGCGACACTCGAAACCTCTGCCAACCACGCACGTTCCGGGGTCTTCTTCGCCTCGGTGATCACCAGGGTCTGCAGCGCAGAGTCCTTGATGTACGGCAAACCTGCCTCGCGGGCCTGTTGCCGTAGCCGCAGCCCGTCGTTGTACACCACTCGCGCACATCCGAACGCCCGCGCCAGCGCGCTCTGCTGGCTCGGCGTCGGATAGACGCGGAAGTTGTACCGGAGCTGCACAATCCGATTCTATCGTTGGACTATGGTTTCCAATTACGACTATAGGCGGGGGCGTAGTGTGGTTTCCGCGATGCACGTCCAGTACATCGAGCAGCAGAAACAGCCACGACGTGCCCTTGGACGGCCGAAATCGATTCGCTAACCCGATCCTGAAGGGCTCGCGGACCGCGGATGCCTTCAGGCCGCTGCTGTTAGGCCGCCACTGATTCACACGGCTCCGATTTCCACGCCGGGCTTGCTCGTTACGTCTCATCGGTCATAACAGAATTCGTCGCTGTCACCACTTCACCTCCACCGTTTCGCTCGTCCGGTCATTGTCCGTTCCGTGACCGGCCGCCATGCACGACGGCGCTCTGCGCGCCGATCCTCATAGCCCGACGGCCTCGATCGCGGCGATCAAACGATCGACGGCGGCGTGGTCGCGGACCGCCAGCCGCAGAAATTCGGTGCCGAGCCCCGGGAAGGTGTCGCCCCGCCGGACACCGATATCTCTGTCCGCCAGATGTTTCCGCAGCAGCTCACCGTCGGGCACACGGATCAGCAGGAACGGACCCGCGGCCGGTTCGTGCACGTCGATGCCGAGGGCGCGCAGACGGGGAATCATCGCCTCTCGCTCGGCCACGATCCGGATCGCGCTCGCCTCGGCCTCGGCGATCGCGTGCGCTTCGCAGGTCGCCGCGATCGCCTCGAGTTGCAGCGTGCCGAGCGGCCAATGTGGGCGACCGTGGTTCAACCGGGTCAGTAGTTCGGGCGGACCCAGCAGATATCCGCACCGCAATCCGGCCAGCGCCCACGTCTTGGTCAGGCTGCGCAATACCAGAACGTCCGGATAGGACTGTCCCGCAAGTGTTTCCGGCTCACCGGGCACCGCATCGGCGAAGGCTTCGTCGACCACCACGAGGCGACCGGGCCGGCGCAGCGATTCGATCACCGCGCGAGGATGCAGGACCGAGGTCGGATTGGTCGGATTGCCGAGGACCACCAGATCGGCTTCCTCGGGGACCCGCGCCCCGGCCAGCTCGTAGGGCGGTGCCAGCACCACCCGGGCGACCGGAACATCGGCCTCGCGCAGAGCGAGTTCCGGTTCGGTGAACGACGGATGGATGACGGCCGCCAGCCGCGATGCCAGCCGCGGCAGCAGCGCGAACCCCTCTGCGGCCCCGGCGAGCAGCAACACCTCCTCGGGCGCGCGGCCGTGCCGTGCCGCCACGATCGCGCGCACCGCGTCGGCCTCGTCCTCGGACGGGTACCGCCCCAGCGCGGGCAGTCGCGCGGCCAGCCGCCGCAGCAACCACTCCGGTGGCGCCTCGTCCCGCACATTCACCGCGAAGTCGAGCATCCCCGGCAGCACATCGCGGTCCCCGTGATGCCGCAACGCCGAACGGTCGACCTGCACACCACCGAACCCAGCACCTCCGAATCCAGCACCGCCGGACTCCGCATCGGTCGATCCGGAACCGCCGACTTCGGGACCCCCGGACGCCCGCACGCCGATGCCCCCGGCGGCACCCACGGCGAAACCCGCACGCGTCGCATCCGCCTCGGCTGCTCCGCCCGGACGCGTATCGCTCGGACGGCTCGGGCCTGCGTGCGACCGCGTGCCGGCGGTCGTGGGGGTGTCCTCGGGCACAGCCACCTACCCTACGTGGCCGCCGCCCGCACCGACCGGCCACAATGGGTGCGTGGGCGAGCTGCACGTGACCTTCATCTGCACCGGCAATATCTGCCGGTCGCCGATGGCCGAGAAGATCTTCGCCGCGCATCTGGAACGCGCCGGACTGGCCGATCGGGTGCGCGTGAGCAGCGCCGGCACCACCGCCTGGCACGTCGGCTCGGACGCCGACCCGCGCACCACCGCCCTGCTCACCCGCCACGGATATCCGATCGGGCACGTCGCGGTTATGATCGGCCCCGATCATCTCGACGCCGATCTGCTGGTCGCCCTGGATTCCAACCACGATCGCGAACTGACCCGGTTGCGGATCCCCGAAGCGCGCCGGCGACTGCTGCGCAGCTTCGACCCCGCCGCCGACGATCACGACGTCCCCGACCCCTACTACGGCGACGACACCGATTTCGAACTCGTGCGCGAGCAGATCGAGGCGGCCGTTCCCGCGCTGCTGGCCTGGGTGCGCGAACAACTCGGCGAACCCGCGACGACCGGACCGCGGCAATGAACATCCTGCGCCGGCTCACCTTCCTCCTGCGGCCCAGCTGGGCGATCCTGGCGGTCGTCGTGGTCGCGTTCGCCTACCTGTGTTTCACCGTGCTCGCGCCCTGGCAGCTGGGCAAGAACACCTCGACGTCTCACCGCAACAACCTGATCGCGGCCTCGGTCAACGCCGACCCGGTCCCGGCGAAGAACCTGCTGAACACGGGCGAGGGCACGCCACCGGCCGGGACGAATCCGGCCGACACCGAATGGCGGCGGGTGGTCGCGACCGGTAGTTACGTGCCGAATTCGATGGTGGTCGAGCGATTGCAGCGGCTCAACGATCAGCCCGCCTACGGGGTGCTGGCCGCCTTCCGGCTCGACGACGGCCGGGTCGTGCTGGTCGATCGCGGCCTGATCGCGGCGGTGAACGGTTCGGATCTGCCGGTGATCGCGGAGCCGCCGTCGGGTCAGCAGCACATCGAGGGACGGATCCGGAAATCCGAGGGCGCG
The DNA here is from genome assembly GCF_001665695.1 of Nocardia sp. 852002-51101_SCH5132738. Lineage (NCBI taxonomy): Bacteria > Bacillati > Actinomycetota > Actinomycetes > Mycobacteriales > Nocardiaceae > Nocardia > Nocardia sp. 852002-51101_SCH5132738. The sequence goes on from NZ_LZML01000141.1 coordinate 37,757, forward strand.
GTCCCCGGCAAGGATCCGATGGTCCGTGACGGCCTCCGCCAGGTCTACTCGGTCGACACCGCTCAGCTCGCCACGGTTCTGGGCACGCCGCTGACCGGCTTCGCGACCGGTGAGCACGGCGGCTATCTGCAATTGGACGCCGGCCAGCCCGGCGCCTTCACCCCCGAGTCACTCCCCCAGCTCGACGCGGGCCCGTATCTCTCGTACGGGCTGCAGTGGATCGCGTTCGGTGTGATGGCCCCGCTCGGCCTCGGCTACTTCGTCTATGCCGAAATCCGCGAACGCCGCCGCGACCGTGCCGCTGCGGGGGCAGCCACCCCGAGTGAGCAGGCCCCGGCCATGAGCACCGCCGGATCACCGGCTGCCGAATCAGCCGAAGGCACGAGCACCGCTGCGGCTTCCGCCCCTTCGGAGCCGGCTCCGAAGGCCCGGCCCGAGACCGCCTCCGCACCGGACGAGCCATCGGCCGCGCCGAAACCACGCACCACCGCGGACCGCCTGGCCGACCGCTACGGCAACGCCCGCAGCTGACCGGATCCCGCAGAATCGGCCCACTTCGCGACTGGCCCGATCGACCTATTTGGCTATAGATTGGTATAGCTAGATCTCTCGATACGAGCGGAGAACGGGATGAACGCCATCCGGCAGGCCTACGACACCGTGCAGCGATCATGGACCGGGCAGCAGTGGGATGCCTGGGCGGCGACCTGCGCCCCCGATTACGCATTCGACACCGGTACCGGCCTGCGACTGGATCTCGCGGGGACCCTGGACTGGAGCAGCGCCTGGTTCAGGGCCTTCCCGGATTACGCCGAGGACATTCGCGCGGTGCATCCGGCACCGAACTCGGCGGTCGCCGAATTGGTCGGCCGCGCAACCTCGGTGGACGACTTCGTCGTCGCCGGTGCGACATTGCTCCCGGCGACCGGCCGGCGGTTCGAGATCGCCTACGCCAAGGTTCTGGTCTTCGACACCGACTTCAAGGTGGTCGAGGACCGGCAATACCTGGACACCGCCGCTCTACTCCGGCAACTCGGCGCGAGCTGATCGGCGGCGCCCGAGCGCGTACGCGGTCACGGCCGCCACCACCGCGGCCGTCAGCTGCACTCCGTTCGACAACCGCACCGCCCGGCGCAGATCGGGTACCCGCGGGGTCCGCCCGTCGCCCAGCACCGGACGCATCTCGGTCCCGTGGCGATACTCGGTCCGCCCGCCCAGCGCCACGCCCAGCGCTCCGGCCATCGTGGCCTCGGCGACACCCGCGTTGGGGCTCGGGTGCGCCCCGGCGTCGCGGCGCCACGCGCGCCACGCATCGCCGGGCCGCCCGCCCACCAGCGGCGCGAGCATCACGGTGAGGACCCCGCTCACCCGCGCGGGCAGCAGATTCGCCAGATCGTCGACGCGCGCGGCGGCCCAGCCGAAGTTGGTGTAGCGCTCGTTGCGATAGCCGACCATCGCGTCGAGCGTGTTGATCGCCCGGTAGCCGAGCAGCCCCGGCACTCCCGCGACCGCACCCCACACCAGCGGCGCGACGGTGGCGTCGGAGGTGTTCTCGGCAATGGATTCGACTGCGGCACGGGCCAATCCGTCGGCGTCGAGCGCTTCGGGATCGCGTCCGCACAGCGAGGGCAGCACCTCCCGCGCACCGGTCGACTCCCCCGCCTCCAGTCGATCCGCCATCTCGCGCCCGGTCCGGGCGAGCGTGGTGCCGCCGAGCGCGATCCACGTGCCGACCGCAGTGATCACGATGGTGCCGAGCCCCGCGTGACGACCGGGGCGCCCCTGCACCACCGCCGTCCGGACGCCGGCGCACCCGCCTCGCCTGCCCCCGGCCACGCCGCCGTGCCGATTCCGCCATGCCGACACCACGCCGCTCCCACGGGTGATTCCCGATGGCCGGGCAGCGATCTCCGCGCCCGCGCTCAGCGCGACGACACCACCCACCAACACGATCTCGTGCACGACCCCGGCGGCACGCGCATCACGATATCCGGCCGATTCCACCGCGGCGGCCGCCGTCCCGAACAGCGCCACCGGATGTCCTCGCCGCGGATCACCGAAAATCCGATCCGCCGCGAATCCGATCAGCAGTCCCGCGGCCCGCGCCGTTCCATATCGCACCGGGCGAGACTATCGGCCCCCTCGGGCACCCCGATGTCACACTCGGCCCGGCGGCATCGTCACCATGAGGAGGCACCCGCGCGGCGGGCGCGCGCGGCGAGACGAGGATGGCAGCTGTGACGACCGGACACGACGATATCGATCAGACCGAACTGGCACGCCGGTTCGAGGAGCATCGCCAGTATCTGCGCCGCGTGGCCTACAGCACGCTGGGCAGCCTCAGCGATGCCGACGACGTCGTGCAGGAGGCGTGGTTGCGGCTGCAACGCTGGTACGAAACCCGTTCTCCCGGTGAGCGAATCGACAATCTGCGCGCCTGGCTGACCACCGTCACCGGCCGCCTCGCGCTGGATCAGCTGGGTTCGGCCCGGGCGCGCCGCGAACAGTACGTCGGCGAGTGGCTGCCGGAGCCGGAGGTCACCAGCTGGGACGACCCGGCCGACCGCGTTTCGCAGGACGAGCGCGTCACCACCGCCCTGCTGGTGGTCCTCGAATCGCTCTCGCCCGCCGAACGCACCGCCTTCGTGCTGCAGGACATCTTCGGCATGACCGGTCCCGAGGTCGCCGACGTGGTGGGCCGCACCCCCGCCGCCGTCCGCCAGCTCGCCTCCCGCGCCCGCAAGCACGTCGAGGACGGCACCCCGCGCTTCCCGGCCTCCCGCGACGAACACGAGAAGGTGGTTTCGGCCTTCTCCGCGGCCTGGCGGTCGGGCGATCTGAGCGGCCTGCTCGGCGTGCTCGACGAGAACGTCACCCTGACCGCCGACGGTGGCGGCCGGGTGCCCGCGATCCGGCAGCCGGTGCAGGGCGCCGAGCTGGTGGCCAAGCTGTACTTCGGCTGGTACCGCGCCGGAACCGGGGCTTGGGCGCGCATGGTTCAGGTCAACGGTCTGCCGGGCCTCATGGTCTTCGACGGCAACCATCTGGGGATCATGGCCTTCACCGTCGAACAGGACCGCATCACCTCGATCGCGATCGTCCGCAATCCGGAGAAGCTGCACGATCTGCCCGAGGGCGAACCGGATTGGACGATGTGAGAGTTCGCTCGGCGCGGCCCGTCACCGGCACGCCTGCCACCCCGCCCCCTGACCGACCCCGAGCAGGCCGTGCGCCCGGGCCACCTCCGGTGAGTACAGCTGTCCCGCATCGGCATTGAGCCCGGCCTCGAGGCCCGGGTCGGCACGGCAGGCCGCCCGCCAGCCGAGATCGGCGATGGTTCGCACATACGGCAGGGTGGCGTTGGTCAACGCGACGGTGGCGGTGTGCGGGACCGCGCCGGGCATATTCGCGACACAGTAGAACAGCGAATTCGCCACGGGGAAGGTCGGTTCGGCGTGCGTGGTGGGATGGGAACTCTGGAAACAACCGCCCTGATCGATGGCGATATCGACCAGCACCGTCCCCGGCCGCATCCGCTCCACCAGGGTGTCCGGGACCAGTTGCGGCGCTCGCGCTCCCGGCACCAGCACCGAACCGATCACCAGATCCGCGGCGACGACCGCCCGGTCGATGTCGGCCGCGTTCGAGGCGAGAGGAGTGACCCGGCCGGCGAATCGGATGTCGAGTTCACGCAATCGCACCGGATTGGTGTCGAGCACGATCACCCGCGCACCCATCCCGACCGCGACCGTCGCCGCACTCGTTCCGGCCACCCCGCCGCCGATCACCACCACTTCTGCCGGCCGCACCCCCGGCACGCCGCCCAGCAACACTCCGGCGCCACCTTCGGGCGCCATCAGGTGGTAGGCGCCGACCTGGGGTGCGAGTTTGCCGGCGATCTCGCTCATCGGCGTCAGCAGTGGCAGTGATCCGTCGGGTCCGCGCACGGTTTCGTAGGCGATCGCGGTGATGCCGGAGGCCAGCACGGCGTCGGTGCACTCCCGGGAGGCCGCCAGGTGCAGGAAGGTGAACAGCACCTGCCCGGCATGCATGCACGAATATTCGGGTGCGATCGGCTCTTTCACCTTCAGCACCAGTTCCGCCTCGTCCCACACCGCGTCGGCGCTCGCGGCGATGTGCGCGCCGGCGGCCACGTAATCGGCGTCGGTGAATCCGGACCCGAGTCCGGCGCCGGATTCGATCAGCACCCGATGACCGTGCCGGGTGAGTTCGACGGCGCCGGCCGGGGCGAGGGCGACCCGGCTCTCCTGCGGTTTGATCTCGCGCGGAACCCCGATTCTCATACCGCCATCGTGGCCCTGATCCGGGCGCGGTGCCATGATCAAGTCGCGGCGATTCACAGAACCGCAACCAATCGGCAATCGATCCGCGCCCGGCAGACCGGCATCGGCGTCACACGGTGATCGACTCGCCCAGCGGTGGGATCCGCAGTTGCTTCTCGCGCCCGCCGTAGCCGAAGGTGCGCCGCAGGTGCTCGAGTGTCTCGGTGAAGTGCGCCCAGCCCTCGGCGTGTACCGGCACCACGACCGCCTCGCCGAGCACCTGCGCCGCGGCCAGCGCCGTGCGCGCGTTGAGCGTGACGTCGCTGTCCTCGAACCGGCCCACGTTGGCGGCGCCGACGTTGAGCAGGGCTATGTCGATGCGGCCGAATTTCGCCACGATGCGCTCGACGTAGTCGACGGAGGCGTTGTCACCGGAGATGTAGACCGTCGGCAGGTCCTCGGCCTGCAGGACGAAGCCGGTGACCGTGCCGCTCAGCGCCTCCGCGCCCTCCGGCCCGTGCAGCGCCGGTACCGCGGTGACGGTGACGGCGCCGATGCGCACCGACTCCCACACCGTCAGTCCCCGAACGCCTTCCAGGCGCCCGGCCGCTTCCGGCGTGGACAACACCGTCTCGACGCCGGCCATGACCTCGCGGCCCGCCGGATCGAGGTTGTCGGGATGCTGATCGTGCGACAGCAGCACCACGTCCACCGGGCCCACGCGATCCGCGGCGACCGCCGGTCCGGTCAATTTGTGCAGGGTGAGCGCGCCGGAGGAGTAGTCGCCGGGTTCGTCGAAGGTCGGATCGGTCAGCCAGACCAGCCCGCCGTAGGTCAGCCGGACGGTGGGGCCGCCGATGTGCAGGAGTTCGACCGTGGTGGAGAGCGTGTTCGTCATGAGCAACAGCTTGTCCCGATCCGGCACGCTCGAACAGTGGCCCGCAGGCCACGCTTCGATAAGATCGGGCCATGCATGTGGTCGCGGTGGTCGCCTTCGACGGAATCAGCCCTTTTCACCTGTCCGTCCCCGGGATGGTGTTCGGCCGCATCGGCACCAGCGTGCAGGACAGCGCGCCCTACCGGGTGCTCACCTGCGCGGAAGTTCCCGGAATCCTCGGCACCCCCGGCGATTTCGACCTCGTCGTACGCCACGGCCCCGAGGCGATCGACCGCGCGGAGACCGTGGTGATTCCCAGCTGGAACCCGGAACTTCCTGTGCCCGAGGTCATTTCGTCGGCCCTGTGGCGCGCACACGAACGCGGCGCCCGCATCGTCGGACTGTGCCGCGGCTCCTGGGTGGTGGCCGCCACCGGTCTGGCGGACGGGCGTGAAGTCACCACACACTGGGGTCTGGCTCCGGCCCTGGCCCACGCGTTTCCCGCGGTGACCGTGCGCGCGGATCGGCTGTGGACCGACCTCGGCGATGTGGTGACCTCCGCGGGAGTGGCTGCGGCACTGGACTGTTGCCTGCACCTGGTGCGCGCCGATCACGGCGCCCGCGCCGCGACCGAACTCGCACGCACGCTGGTACTGGCCCCCTACCGCGCCGGCTCCCAGGCGCAGTACATCCCGCTCGCGGTGCCCGACGCCACCGACGACGACCCCATCGAACACGCGATGGTCTGGGCGCGAACACATGTGGACCAGCCCATCGATCTGGACAGCTGGGCCCGCACGGCGCTGATGTCGCGGCGCACCTTCACTCGCCGCTTCCGCGAACGCACCGGAGCCAGCCCGCAGCGCTGGCTGCTCGATCAGCGCATCGACCGCGCCCGGCTACTGCTGGAATCCACCGACGACACGATGGACCGCATCGCCGCCGAGACCGGCCTGGGCACGGCGATGAATCTGCGCCACCATTTCCATCGCACGCTCGGGCTGCCACCGGCCGCACATCGCGCCCAGTTCCGGGCCAGCTATGTTGACCTGCATGATGATCAAGCTGGGTGAGCACGAGCCGCAGATCGACGACACCGCGTGGGTGGCGCCGACGGCCACGGTGATCGGCCGGGTGCGGCTGGGTGAACAGGTCAGCATCTGGTACGGCGCGGTGATCCGCGGCGATCTGGAGGACATCGGCATCGGCGCCGGCACCAACATCCAGGACGGCTGCGTACTGCACGCCGATCCGGGATTCGAACTGCAGGTAGGCAGCGGAGTGTCGGTGGGCCACAACGCGATTCTGCACGGTTGCACGGTCGGCGACGACGTGCTGGTCGGCATGGGCGCGACCGTGCTCAACGGCGCGGTGATCGGCGAGGGCAGCCTCATCGCCGCCAACGCCCTGATTCCCGAGGGCATGAAGATTCCGCCCGGCTCCCTGGTCGCGGGCGTACCGGGCAAGGTGCGGCGCGAACTCGGCGATGCCGAACGCGATCGCATCAAGCTCAACGCCGCGGTCTATCTGCACAATATGAGCACTCACCGCGACGCCGGCACCCAGCTGTGAGACGGGCCACACTGGTCAAGCGTCCAGGTTGATCTCTTGGTAGCATCGTCGCAGCATGTTCGCGGTCCGCGGCAGTGAATCATCGCCCCGGGCGGCGCACTGCGACGTGGGTATGCAGGAGGTTAGACGGTGTCGTACGAGCAGTCCGGTATGCACCGACCCCAGGGGCGGATCAGTGTGGCCGATATCGCGGCCCAACCCGGTGGCATCGAGGCGCTACAGCGTCGAGTCCACGAATTACGTTGCAACGGAAGCGATTTCGCCGCGAACGCGATCGAGCGGGAAATGGCCGCATTCAATCTGCGCTGAGCGCGGGCGGCGTGAGCCCGGTCGGGGACGTCGGTGACGGTCCGGCGCGATGAGATAATGATCGTCAGCCTTCCGCATCGACGCGGTCATTCGCCGACTCGACTGGAGACCCCATGCCCCCTGTTCCGTCCATCCTGGCCCGCATCCTCGAGAAGCCCCGCTCCGACGGTGAGCAGCTGCTCGAGAGTGCCCTGTCGGCCTTCCTGGACTTCGGGATCAAGCGGACCAGCATGGGTGAGATCGCGCGCCGCGCCGGCATCAGCCCCGCGACGCTGTATCGCCGCTTCGAATCGAAGAACGATCTCGTCGAGGCGGTGAGCGTGCGCGAGGCGCAGCGCTTCGTCGCCGATATCGAACAGCGGGTCGGCAGCATCACCGACAACGAGGATCAGCTGGTGGAGATCTTCGTCGTCTTCATCACCGCGCTGGCGCACAACGAGCTGCTGCAACGATTGCTGCGCACCGAACCCGAGCTGATCCTGCCGCGCTTGACCACCGACGCCGGCCCGATCCTCGCGGTCGGCCGCGCCTACCTGGCCGACAAGCTGCGCGGTTTGCAGAAGGCCAACGCCGAACTGGATTTCGATGCCGACCTCGTCGCCGAGATCATGGCCCGGCTGGCGCAGTCCCTGGCGTTGACTCCCGACGGGCTGATTCCGCTCTCGGACGCGGAGGCCGCCCGCGCCTTCGCCCGGCGGACGTTGCTGCCGATGGTCGGCGGCCACACCGCCTGACGGCCGGGCCTGCGATGCACAGTGCGGCTGTCGCCGGCTACCAGGAAGACTCCGACGCGACGCTGCCGGGCGGCCCGACACCGGTCTCGCCCAGCCCGAACGCCGCGGCCACGCGCCGATCGAGCAGCGCGACATCGGGTTCGGCTCCGCCGTTGGCCAATTCGCGTGCCAGGTCGGTGAGCCGCTGTCCCGCATCGGTATTCGGATCGGGGAGCGGAAGCCGGGTGACATACTGCGTGATCCACCGGCGCCGCCCGGCATAGAGCCGATTTCCGCACACGGCATCGTAGAATTGCAGCCCGAGCGTCGAATTGGCCACGCCCATCAGCAGATACGCGATCCGCTCGTCGCCGATATCGGCCAGCGACATCCAGTAACAGTCCCCGTTCACCACCGCACCGCTGCGATCGAGCGCGAACCGCGGCGCCACGCTGATATCCGGGAACACCACCTTCGGACGGCACCACAGATGCGGCCGCTGCGGCACCCAGATCTCGAACCACTCCCGCCCGGTGCCGGTGAGGTAGTCCCGAGCGGCCAGGGTGTCCTTGTGCTGAGCGAGATAGGCCGCGGCGTCCGGATATTCGCTCAGATCGACCGGTGTGCGGCACGAGCACGAAGTCTCGTAGGGGTACAGCACCCGGGTGTCGCGGGCGCGTGCGATCCGCCACGGAGCGAGGTCGTGATGAGTCAGCAGCTGCCGGAGCAGTTCGGGCTCCGGACAGCAGGGCCGATCCTCCCACCGGTCCGAGATGAAGACTCGATCGGCATTCGTCTTGATGCCCACCCTGATTCGTGCCACCTCGCCGAACGTGCGCCACGTGCCGGCGGCGATTCGCCCCAACCAGGCGTCGGTATCGGGTCGCGACATGCGCCACGGCGTTGTGGGATCGAAAGTGCTGGTGAGTGATTCGTCTTCACACTCCACATCGGCCCATGCGTCGCCACCATCGGCGAGAATTCGCGCGGGCCCGCCGGCCGAACCGCGCCGCGGGTTCCCCGATCCGCACGGTTCGCCGTGCGCACCGGTCCACAGCGTTCCGGTCTCCACCACGATGCGGCGACCGCCGTGGTCGACGACGGAGTCGGCCGGAGCGACCACAGCGTCGAACAGGTCGGCAGCGGCCGTCGGCTCCCGCTCGGACTCGTAGGCCGTGACGAACCTGCAGGTCCGCTGCTCGTGCCCGCGCACGGCGATTGTCACCGCGGGCAGGACCGCCGCCTCGAACAGCCGAGTGTCCCCAAGGTCGTAGAGCTCCACCGGCGTCAGTTCCGCATACAGCAGCGCCCGCAGATTCGCCCCCGCCTTGGTGCTGAGGAATCGGTTGGCGCACAGCAGACCCAGCACTCCACCGGGTCGCAACAACCGCGGAATCGTCGCGACGAACGGATGGGTCAAATCGATACGTCCCGACAGCCCGAACTGCTTGCTCAGCATCTGCGCGGTCGCGCCACCCAGCTGCTGAGTCCGCACATACGGCGGGTTCGTGATCACGGCGTCGAAGTGCGAGTCGGTCAATTCGGTTGCCGCGCAGAGGAAATCCCCCACCCGCCAATCGATGACGACCCGATTCGACGGTGGCGCGGTATCCACCCCAGGCGACGCGCCGAGGTATGCGCCGACCGCGTCCGCCACCCGCGATCCCGCCCACGACTCGGCGGTGCCCTCCTCCGGCCAGACCTGGGACCTGCCCCCGAATCGGCTGTTCCACGACGTCCCCCTAGTCTGAGCTTCCCGGACCGCCGCGGCATTCAGGTCGTACCCCACCAGATGCAAGGAGGTATCCGGAAAGCGTTGTGCCGCAACATATGCCACCGCCGACAGCAACTCACCGTCGCCGCAGGCGGGGTCCAGCACCGACAACTCGCGTTCCGGTCGCACATGCGCGAGCATCCGCTCCGCGAGAAACTCCGCCAACCGCGGCGGCGTGTAATGCCGACCGTGCCGTTTCCGCGCCCCACCCCCGCCCGGCTCCCGTCCCGCCCGGCGGTCTGCTGCTGGCTGCTCCCGCCCGCCGCGCATGTCCGCATTGTGCCTGCTGCGAGCACAAATGTGGGCGAACTCGACGTATCGCGCCGCAGGTCGCTCACCGGCGTTGGACGCGCTCCTCGGGCGGACCGACCGCTCCACGGTCACGCAGGTAGGTCTCCAGGGCGTCCAGATCGGTCGGGCCGACCGCCGTATCCGTGCCCCGCGTGAACACCGCGAAGCCGTCGCCGCCGGAGGCGAGGAAGTTGTTGGTGGTCACCCGGTAGGTCGCGACCGGATTCACCGGCCGGTCTCCGATGCGGACGGAATCGGCGATCACCTTGTGTCCCGGGGCGGCCTTGTCGTCGTAGGAGTAGGAGATGCCCGCGACCGAGAGCACGGCGGGTTTGCTCTTATTGTCCCACTGCTGTTCCAGCAGGTCCAGTATCTGGCGACCGGTCAGGGTGACGGTGACGACCTGATTACCGAACGGCTGCGTCTCGTAGATGCTGCCGTAGGTGATCGGCCCGGGGCCGATGTCGGCGCGCACGCCGCCCGGATTCATGAACGCCGCCACGGCCTGCGCCGAATCGTGGGTGACATCGAGCATCGCATCGGCGATCACCGCACCGAGCGGGGATTCGCCGCCACCGCGATCGCTGCGCGTCAGCGGGGCCGTCGCGGTGCCCACGACCCGTTGTGCGCGCGGTGCCGCCTGGCCGGAGAAGAATGCGATCGACTTGTCCACCGCCCGATCGGGAGCGACATCGCGGGTCACTACCCGGTTGACGGCGTGCGCGGACACCTTCCCGTGGTCGAACCGCAGCGTGACGTCGGTGATCAGGCGCCCGTAGGACGACGCCTGCGTGACCACCTTGCCGTCGAATTCGCAGTTGTAGGCCTGATGGCTGTGCCCGGTGAGCAGCACTCGAACGGCGGGATCCGTATGCGCCGCGAGCGCCGGCACATCCGGACTGATGTCGGCGCAACCGTTGTAGTCGGTGGTCTTCGCCGGTGTTCCCTGGGCGCCGCCGTCGTGCACCAGGGCGACAACGGTTTCGGCACCGGCCTGTTTCATGGCGGGCACGTACTTGTTGATCGCCTCGGCTTCCTCGCCGAAGGTGTAACCGCGAATTCCTTCCGGGAAAACGAGATTCACCGTATCGGGCGTCACCACCCCGACGACACCGATCTTGTGCCCGCCGATCGTCAGCATCGTCCACGGCCGCACTCCGGCCGGAGGCTCACCGCGGGAGTCGGTGAGATTGGCGGCGAGGAAATCGAAGTGTGTTCCCGAGAACGGCTCCCCCGGTGAGCACCCGTCGAGCGCACAGCCGCCCGCGCGCAACCGTCCCAGCTCCACGACGCCGTGGTCCAGCTCGTGATTGCCCACCGCCGACGCCGCCACCCCGATCTGGTTGAGATAGCCGATCGTCGGCTCGTCGTGGAACAGCGACGACACCAGCGGACTCGCCCCGATGTTGTCCCCCGCCGACACCACCGCGCTGTCCGGATACGCCGCCCGCAACCGCTGCAGATGCGTGGCCAGATACGCCGCCCCGCCCGCGGTGTACTCCCCCACCTGCCCGTTGCTCGCCTCCGGCGGTTCCAGATTGCCGTGCAGATCGTTGATCCCGAACAGGTGCACCTCGCCGGGTTGCGCCGCCGGAAGGTCGCTGGTGGAGACCAGCGGTATCGCGCCCCGATGTGTGGTTTCGCTGCTTCCGCCGCATCCGGACAGCGCGACCAGACTCATCGCGACGGCACCACCGGCCGCCATGCGCCGCAGAACACCCATACCGTCAGACTCTGACATACGGGAACGTCCCCGAAACGACGGTTCGGTGAACTCTGCTGTCGCCCTGCGCTATCGCCGACAGGAGACGGCTGCTCGGTGCGTCAGCCCACGGTGATCGGCAATGTCTCCCAGCCGCGCACGGTCGAGGTCGACGACAAGGTGATGTTGTCCCAGTCGACATCCCACGTCGGGAAGCGGCGCAACAGCTCCTCCAGCGCCACCCTGCCCTCGAGCCGGGCCAGCGCCGCGCCCAGGCAGAAGTGGGTACCGAGGCCGAAGGTGCGGAGATTGCTGATCTTGCGGTGGATATCGAACCGCTCCGGGTCGTCCCATCGCTCCTCGTCGCGGTTCGCCGACGCGATGAGCAGCATCATCGCGCTGCCGGCGGGCACGGTGGTCCCGTAGAGCTGCACATCTTTGGTGACGTAGCGGGCGATGGCGTGGCCGGTGGGCTCGAATCGCAGCGTCTCCTCGATCGCGTTCGGGATCAGGCTCGGATCGGCGACGAGCTCGGCGCGCTGTTCGGGGTGGCGGGCGAGCAGCGCACCCAGCCAGCCGATCAGCCTGGCGGTGGTCTCGTTACCGGCCCCCGCGACGACGGAGACATAGGTCAGGATCTCGTCGCGCGTCAGCGTCCGCGTCACGCCCTCGGTGTCGACGAATTCGGCGCGCATCAACTCGGTCATCAGATCGTCGGAGGGATTGTCGGCGCGCCAGTCGATGTATTGGGCGAACTGTTCGGCATCCGGAATCGCCTTGTCGGAGATCTGCATTCCCTGCCCGGGCTCGGTGCGCAGCGCGCTGTCGGCCTTGTCGCGCACGGTCTGCTGATCGGCCTCCGGGATGCCGAGCAACATGCCGATCACACGCATCGGCACCTCGTTCGCGAACGCGGTCATCAGATCGAACTGATCTTTCCCAGCGAGCCGGTCCAGCGACCGCCGGCACAGGTCGCGGATCTGCGGCTCCAGCGACATCACCCGCCGGGGCGTGAACACCCGCTTGAGCAGCGCGCGGTGGATGTCGTGCGCCGGCGGATCCTCCATCAGCAACGTACCCGGCGGAATCTCGATCCCCGCCTTGATGATCTCCAGAATCGGCCCCCGCGACGACGAGTACGTCTCCCAGTCCAGCAGTGCGGGATCGATATCCGACGCGCGGGTGAGGGCATAGAAGTCGTGCTTGTCGTTGTAGTAGAGCGGCGCTTCCGCCCGCATCCGCCGATAGATCGGGTAGGGGTCCTTCGCGATCTCGCGGTCGAACGGGTCCCAGTAGACCGCGTCGGCGCTATCGGGCGCGGGGGCGTCGTCGAGTGCTGTGGCAGGGCGAGGCGTGTCAGGCATACGGATCATTCTCTCTCAATGAGAATGAGAATTCCATAGCCGAGAATATCAATATCCTGCGTGGTTGCCGCGAGCGGTCGCCACTGGGCCGCCGCGCGCCCGACGGGGCAGTGCCCCCGCCCGCTCCCCGACAGGCAACGCCGACGACGCGGAACGTCGAGCCGACTGCTCCGCGTACACCCTCAGCGACTCCGAGTCGACATTCCGTCCGGTCGGAATTTGTTGTCTTATCTCACTTTTCGACCGTCCATGGGCCGCCGAGCAGCCCACCAGCCATTACCGTCCGAAAGCCGTTGTAGCGCAGCGTTATCACGCGACTTTCGGTGGAAGCACTCGGTTAACGTTGATGTGTTACAACGCTTCTGGAGGTCGAACCGGCCATGCTGATAATCAACGGCGACATCACCAAACCGAAGACCCAACAGCAGGTCGTCGAATGGCTCGCGAACTACGTCACCCAACCCGGAATCGCCGTCTCCGGCGTCTACATCCCCAGGCTGGACGGCGGTAGCACCGAAGCCGATCTTCTGGTTTTCACTCCGCACGCGGCGGCCGTCGTCGAGGTCGACGCTCTGCGCAAGAAGACCCGCGGACCGCTGTCGTATTCGATGAACGAGCGGTGGTCCGCACCCGGCATCCACGGCGACCCGGTCCAACTCCGCGGCGACGACCTCAACCCGCTGCACCAAGTGCGCAGGCCCGTCTCCGCCCTGAGAACCTTCGTCGCCGAACTGACACGCGGCCCGGAACCGTTCGTGGACGGCCTGACCCTGCTCATACCCAAGTCGGGCAACACGGTCACCCTCGACAAGGGCCCGATGCCCGCCGGGTTCACCGTCCTGCTCGGCGACAGCGCCTCCCAGCTCTACTCGTGGTTCGGCCGGACCGCCCAGCACCGCGACCGAACACCGTGGACCGCGGAGCTGGTCGTCACCGTGCTGACAGCCCTGCGAGTCGACCGCACCCGCGACGCCGAAAGCCGCCGCCGGCTCTACGCGGAGCTGGTGGCGGAGGGATTCCCGACCGAGGTGTCGGCGGTTCCGAGAGAAGGAGACGGAAGCTCAACTACCTCGACGCCCGTCTCCGCTTCCCCTGACGCCCCGGTCGCCCAGCCGGAGCAAGAAGACTGGAACGAACCGAATTCGCAAGGGCTCCCCGCAGGTTCACACAACCCGTCTTCGCAGATCGATTCGATACCCGCAACCCCGCCGACCCTCGCCACCTCGTCGGACGCACCGGCCCAGCCGGGACAGGCAGACCAAGCCCGCCCGAATTCGCAAGCGGTCCCCACAGATTCACACCTCCCGCCGTCGCGGAACGCCCAAGACAACGCGGCCCCACCGACCTCGTCGCCCGACCCAGTCCCGTCACCCTCACCGGCTTCCTACGCCCGGGCCCACCCCGGGACCCCACCGGCTTCGCACGCCGACCCGACATTCTCAGCTGTACGGACTTCGCGAGCGGACCCGAAGCCTGCGTCCACACAGGCTCTGCAGACCGACGCCAGTCCCGCACCCGCACCCGGGGAGCCAGCCACAGACTCCAACTTCCGAACCCAACCCCCAGCACGCCACCGCCTCCGCACCGCACTCCTCGGCATCGCCGCCGTCCTCATCCTCATCTGCGGCATCGGCTACATGGCCGGCAAGGACCACCCCCGCGCACAATCCGACTCCCAACCGGCACCATCCCAGGTCCGCTCGCGAAGTCCGTACAGCTGAGAATGTCGGGTCGGCGTGCGAAGCCGACATCATC